>JAIOZM010000104.1 GCA_021740585.1 Bacteroidales bacterium | reverse complement strand
TCTTGGTTTAGAGAACTAAACTTATTTAATTTGTCATTAAATTTCGAAAAGTTTAACTATTAACTGAAACCGCCACGTGCGAGAGCATGCGTGGTGGTGTGAGAGGGCGAGGGAGTAATCCCTCTACCTACTCGATTATACACGGTTTGAACATGGTTTGAACTTTTTGTGAAATCAAGCAAACGATTCAAGAATTAATTTCCTCACATACTTTACAATTCCTAACCTTATTGTCTCTAATGGGCTGAAATAAAGTATTTTTTTAGTACTCATTTGATATATAATATGCATGTGCCGGGTTAACTGACCCCCCAGAGGTTGTTCAAAGATCTTTCTTTCTCGCATTGAAAGTAATAAATATTTGTTACGTATTCATTCTTATTTCTGGTTTTTTATTTTGCTGTTTACGGAGATTATCGCCGTCAAGCTCTAGTTTGTAGGCATTATAGACTAAACAATCCATCACCATATCTGCATTATGCGAATGTTCGCATAATGCAGATGCAATAATGGACTGGTTAGCTCATGGTTCAAACCGAATAGAATTGAGTGGAGAATCGATGAGAAAAATTTTGGAAAACAAGCAATAATTTTTTTAGATTTACATGGAAATATTTTTCGAGAAAAGTGTCCGTTAATTTCCGGAATGGGTGTCCGCTTTAAGCGGAATACGCAGACATGATTAATAGTGTTATTTACACTGCTAATCAAAGCATTATCAATTAAATATGCGCGAATAGAAAGTACTTTAAACTGATGGATAAAACCGTATTTTTTAAGTGATCTTATCCTCCCTAGGTGGGGTCAGTTAAAAAAGGTCTGAGGGGGTCAGTTAATTACGGCAAGGGGGGTGCAAAGTGCATGGCGAATGCACTTCGAGTTACAAAAGATTTAAAAATAATAGGAATCAAGGGTCATGTGGCTTTGAACGTGCAGGTAGAAGAATTCGGGCTGAAATGCCCTTGCCTATTCAACATTAGTGTCTGTCCATAGAGTCGGCGTGGTTGGATCATAAAGTTCGAGAACAAGGCGCGTGAAATTTATTCTTTTTTATAAGCTTTACGAAAATATTGGTTTGGAATATTTATATTTTATATCATTTATTGATTTGGAATATTTATATTTGCAGCTGATTATTGATTTGGAATTTTAATAAAGTTATCAAAAGATGTATCTAAAAAGAACTATAGATGAGGAGTTGATAAATTGGAAATTAGCAAAAAATAGAAAACCGCTGATGTTGCGTGGGGCTCGTCAGGTGGGCAAAACTTCAACAGTAAAAAAACTCGCAGAGCATTTTATCTATTTTGTAGAAATAAATTTTGATGAGCAGCCGGTTTTTTCTGCAATTTTTGAAAAAAATTTATCGGTATTTGAAGTTTGTGAACAGCTTTCTGTTTTAACCAACACCCCAATTGTTGCGGGGAAAACCTTGTTGTTTTTAGATGAAATTCAAACTTGTATTCCTGCTATAAGTATGCTTAGGTATTTTTACGAAAAAATGCCCGAATTACATGTTATAGCGGCCGGCTCTTTATTAGAGTTTGCATTGGCTGATATTCCTTCCTTTGGTGTTGGCAGGGTTCGTTCGTTGTATATGTACCCGCTTTCTTTTCGGGAATTTTTAATGGCTCATGAGGAATCCTTGTTACTGGAGCAATTAATCAAGGCTAGCGTTTCCAAGCCATTATCAGAACCGATACATCAAAAGTTAATTAATCTATATAAAAAGTTTCTCATTATTGGAGGTATGCCCGAGGCAGTGAGTGTATATGTAAACAGTAAGGATTTATTGGAAGTACAACGAGTTTTAAACGATATAGTGATATCAGTTCAAGCCGATTTTGCTAAATATAAAACGAGCGTTCCCGGTGCTAGGTTAGTAGAAGTTTTTAATGCCATTGCCCGGCAGGTGGCTACAAAATTTACCTATTCTTATCCAAATGCTACCTTGAGTAATTTGCAAATTAAAGAAGCCATTGAGCTGCTAAAAATGGCAGGTTTGGTTTATGCAGTTACACATAGTGCTGCAAATGGCATTCCTCTGGGTGCTGAAATAAATCCAAAAAAAACAAAATACTTGCTTTTTGACACAGGAATATTTCAACGAATTTTAGGTTTAAATATCGCTGATATACTAATAAACACTGATTTTAATGCTATCAACAAAGGCAATATTGCAGAACTTTATATAGGATTGGAATTATTAAAAGCAGAAAGTTGCTATCAAAAGACCGACTTATTCTATTGGCAGCGCGAGGCTAAAAATAGTCAGGCAGAAGTAGATTATGTGTGTCAGTTTAATAATGTAATTGTCCCTGTTGAAGTTAAAGCCGGAACAAAAGGAAGCATGCAAAGTTTGTATTTGTTCTTAAAAGAAAAAAAACTAGTGCATGGTTTTAGACTTTCTCTTGAAAACTTTTCAAAAATGGAACAGATAAGTATTTTGCCTGTTTATGCGGTTAATAATTTAGCCGATAATTTACTGAAAGAAAAATAATTAGAAATATGAATAATCGTATTAAAGATATTTTGTTTTTGTGCCTATGTCTAATATCCATATCTGCTTTTACACAGCATAGCATCACCGGCAATTTCCCCCCTTTGGCAGGTCAACAGGTTCGCCTTGTGGGTTTTGAAGGTTTTGATATTTACACCATCGATAACACAAAGGTTACGTAGAAAGGCGTATTTACATTAAAATACACCGATAAAGACCAAGGCATGGGCTATTTGTCAGCCGCAGACAATAAACCTTTTTTTGTGGTGCTTAGCGGCGAAACGATTAAATTAAAAGTTTACCCTGTTGGAAACTCTTACAGGGGAGGTTAATCCATTAAAACACCCCTTTTGATTGACTGCTTATATTTGGGGGAGGATTACTTAGTGGAGCCGGCCACTCAATTTGACCGTCTTGCATTATTTATTCCAAGTCTAGTGTTATCATTATATTTTCTTTCACTTTATCAATCAAAGTAGAAGGCAAGTCGCCAATCTTTTTAATCAATCGAGTATTATCAATCGCCCGTATCTGGTCAATCATTATATCACAATTTTCATTTAAATTGGCCATTCCCATTTTAAAATGGACTCTTAAAATATCAGCGTCTTCTTCGACATTTGTTATAATCGAACAAATAATCGTTGATGGATGGGGTATCTTATTAAGCAAATTAGTTTGTAAAACCAAAACAGGTCTTGTTTTACCAGGCTCAGTCCCAATCTGGGGATTTAAATCTGCAATCCAGATTTCGTATTGTTTAATCGACATAATCAATCCTTTCGAAATCTTTTAATATCTTGATCGAGTCATTTTTGACCAAATCAGAATCACTTTTTAGTCGTTTTTCTAATATTTGTCTACGTTGAAACTTATTATAATATGCTAAAGCTTCGTTAATATATCGGTTTCTGGGTATCTTAATCCTTGAAAGAATGTTTTCAGTCTCGCCAAAAATCGAATCATCTATTTTTAATGATACAGTTTTCATAATTCAAATATTTTATATCACAAAAGTATATCATATTAGTATATTAATTAAGTATATTTTGCACGATTTTGTTTTTTTTTGCAAGCGGCCTTACGGAGTCTCCCGTGAGCGGGACAGGTCGTGTAAAAACTCAATTCTAACTTACACAGTATCTTTATCCAACTTTTTGGTACAGAAGAACCAGTCTTTACAATCCAAACCTCCTTCTTTTCCATCCATGTCTTTAGCCATTTCGCATGAAGCGGCAGGAGAAATAATTACATCATTACACGGTCTCCGGTCAGCAGGAGTTGCAATATTAAATCCGTCTGCTGTTTTTAAATCCACAACAACACGATACAATTCGTCAATGATACGTCAAAGGCTTATTAGCTAATAGATAATAGTTCTGATAATGCCGTATTGGGTCGATTACAAATACAACGCGGACTGTCTTTGTACTGCTTTCTCCCGGCATTACCTTACCGGATTTCTTAGCCACATTCATGATAATAACTTCAATTAGTGGGAAGTTAACTTCAACAGCCCTGAGTGCTTTTTATTTTTCTAATCCCTACCCGGCAAGCAATGAATACAAGATTAGCACAACCAGCGACATTCCCAGGGCTAAAAAGAAGAAACCAAATATTTTAATAAGTTTCATCTTATCCTTTGAGAACGATCTCTTTACAATTACATTTTCAAGCTCACCCGATTCTTCCATCTCTTCATATTCTTTTGCCCGGTCTAGTTTATATTCTTCCACCGGAACATGACCTGTAAAAATTACAGTATCCATGGGGAAAGATTCGGGTCGCATATGTGTATTGAAAAAGTGGATGGTGAAAATAAATCCTACTGCAAGAAGCGCTTCGTCGCTATGGATTATTTGAGATATATTGATAAACTGACCGGGGAAAAACTTTGAGAAAAATTCGGGAAACCAAAGCATGAGTCCTGAAAAACCAATTACAGCAACACCCCAAAAAACAGCCATGTAATCGAATTTTTCCCAATAGGTCCATCTGCCGTATTGTGGCCGGGGGCCTTTACCTACAAACCATTTAATAGTAGCTACAAAATCTTTTACATCTTGTTTGTTGAACATCAATGAATTCTTGGAAAATATGAATTTAATAATCCCAAGTTTTTTTCTTTTTTTGTCCCGGAATAAATTGAATACATGAAAAGTGAAATATCCAAAAGTAATTACCGCCCCAAAACGATGGACCAGGCCAGCCCCTTCAACTCCGCCAAAAAGTTTAATCATTATTTTTGCCCATTCCATATTGGCAAATTTGAGCGTCATTCCGGTTAAGGCCAACAACATAAAACTAAAAATAACAAAAATGTGTGTGATTCGTTGATTACGATTAAAACGCCTGAAATACAGTGTTTCCCCAGTTATTTTCGAGTGAATCTCTTTTTTCTTTTTTCTTTCTTTAATGGAACGGGGCAACCATAAAAGCGTATGTATTCCAAAAAATCCAAAAACAAAAATAAGCAGGAAGGTCATTGCCCAATAGGTATAATACAATGCCGGGAATTTCTTTTTATTGTAATGGGTTGCATGGGTTAAATATCCGGTGAATTTTTGATTGGCATCTTCATGACATTTTTGACAGGTTGCTACAATGTTGTTTACGCCAATGGATGAATTGGGATTATCCATATTCAGGATTTTATGCGCAGTGTGGCAATCTGAACATCTGGCAGAATTTTTAGAGCCCAATTGGTATGCTTTACCGTGATATGTATCAAGATATGTTTCTGCTAATTCTTTATGGCAAATTCCGCATTGGTCACCAACCTCAGTCATAAATTCATCTTTGTCGATATTTGAAATTTTGTGGGCCGAATGGCAGGTGGCACAGGTAGGAAATTCGGCGTCGCTATCCTGATTAATGGCATGATCGCTTTCAATGTAATCATCATAGATTCCTTTGTGACATGAAGCACATGTTGATGGGATATTTTTAGGATAAACAGATGAGCGTTCGTCGGATGCTTTAAGCATGAAATGGGAAGTATGGCAATCTGTGCAAACGGCACTAACAAGTAAGCCTTTGTCCTTTACTCCTTTACCGTGCACGCTCATTGAATAATCGCTATATGAATTTATTTCTTTCAGTTCCGTCTCAGAACCCGCTTTTCCATTTGCCTTGTGGCATTCCCCACAAAGTTCCGGGATTGCAGTCCTGAAAATTGGCGAAGTATCGTCTTCTTTTGTTTGTACTTTATGGCTACCATGGCATGTGGTGCAATAGGGAGCACTTTCGTGTTTTTGTATGTATGCTTTCCCATGTCCGCTTTCAAAAAACATGCTGGATACTTCCGAATGACAGTTGGAACAATCAATTTTGCCGGCCGTTACGCATGGTCGCTCCTTAGCATTAACTGTAATATCGGAGTGGCATTTTACGCAAGTAATATTCTTATGGGCCGACATCTCAATATCCTGTTTATCAACTTTTAAAGATATGGTATCGCCATTCACAATTTTATGAATACCTTCTTTCTCATGGCATTTTAAGCATGTTCGGGCTTGCATGGTGGAAGCGGCATCCTCAATTTGAACCTTGTGTGGCAAATGACAATCGGAACAGGCCGGAATAGAGCCAGGTTCATTTTCCCATAATTCTCCTTTTATAACTTTTTTATGCACTTGTTCAATTCTTGCATGGCATTTCATACAAGTATTTGCTATATTTTTACTTGAAGTCGAAGATTTTGGATTTGTATGACGCAATATCAGATGATTACTGTGGCAGTCGTTACAAGTTGCTGTTACAATAAGTCCGCTATTGAATAAAGCCCTGCCATGAATGTCCTGGCTGTAATTTTCGATAATGTTATGTTCAGAAATATTGTAAACCCTTGAAACCGGAGCGCCTTCTCTGTGACATTTGCCGCAAAGAGCCGGAATATTCATTTTGTAGGTTCTTGAATCCGGATTTTCTCGCGATAATATGTCATGTTCTCCATGACATTCTTTACAATCGGGTGCGTATAATTCATTATTTCTATAGGCTTGACCGTGCAAACCATTATCGAAATTTTCTTGTGCACTGGTATGGCAATCGCCGCAATTAACTTTTTCCAGCCTTTCAGGATGAGGAAGATCTGCTGCAGCTTCAGTATGGCATGCACCACAAGCAACATCTTTGTGAACAGATTTAATTAGCTTGTCTCTCGTAATATACAAAGAAACAGGTTTCCCAGCCCTTGTGCTAAATAATTCAGGATCTTCATGGCACATCATGCAATCATCATCGCCTTGCGAATATAAGCCGCTAAATGCCATAAGTGTTAAGATAGAAACAATAAGTACTCTTTTGAAATTCGGTGATTTTTCCATCATTTTGATTACGATTATAATGTACTAAATATAGTATCTATAATTAATACTGGAAATTTTTTCTATTGATTTGGCCTTATTTAAATTGATTATATACAGCGTTTTAAGTGGATAGCAGATATAATTCCATGAAGTATAATCTTTGAAATTAGAAGTCATCCCTAATTACCACCCCATAAAGTATTGAAGTAAAGTTTAGACAAATTTGTAACTTTAAAGCTTACTAAAATTGGAGATGACAAGTTTTCCTGAAACACATAATTAATAAACACTAATTTCGTATTCTTTCAACTTTTCAAGCTATAAAATGTTTATTATAATTATGGTGTCAAAAAATATGCTATGCAACTAAAAATCAAAGAATCCCTAATTTACCTAATCTTCGGTGCCTCAGGCGATCTTACTAAAAGAAAGCTCGTACCTGCCCTGTACTCGCTTTTCGTTCAGGATTTACTGCCCGATAAATTTGCCCTTCTGGCTGTTTCCCGGTCTGAATACTCTGATGAGGAATTCAGAATAAGTATGAAAGCCGCTATCAGGGAATTTAAAGAGATTGCCGATGTTTCCGGAATCGACGAATTTGTAGCTAAAATATACTACGAACCAATTCAGGTGAGTGAAGCTGAGGCCTATTCTACTCTTAAGAAACGACTCGAACTCATTAGAAAGTCGGATGATATAAGCGGAAATACCATTTTTTATTTATCAACTCCACCAAGTTTATACGGCGTCATTCCTCAGCATTTGGCTTCTGTGGGACTAAATAAGCGCAAGGATGGCTGGAAGCGCCTGATTATTGAAAAACCCTTTGGTTACGATCTGGATTCTGCATTAAAACTGAAAGATCAGCTCTTAAAACACTGGAAAGAGGAACAACTGTACAGAATTGATCATTACCTTGGGAAAGAAACGGTGCAGAACCTTTTGGTGACCAGATTTTCAAACGGAATCTTTGAACCTTTATGGAACCGGAATTTTATCGATCATGTGGAGGTTACTTCTGCAGAAAGAATTGGGGTTGAAGGACGAGGAGGGTATTATGAAAGTTCGGGTGCATTGCGCGATATGGTTCAGAATCATTTGCTTCAGGTAGTGGCATTAACCGCCATGGAATCGCCCTCCTCCCTTGAACCCGATGCCATTCGTAATGAAATTCTTAAAGTCTTTCAGTCGCTTCGTCCCATTAATAAGGAAGATGTTAGTAAAATAGCAATTCGGGGACAGTATCTGTCTTCCTCCATCAAGGGCCAGAATACAGTTGGATACAGAGAAGAGGAGGGTGTAAATAATGAGTCCTCCACAGAAACTTTTGTCGCCCTCAAATTCTATATCGATAATTGGCGATGGGGTGGGGTGCCCTTTTATATTCGTACCGGAAAACGATTGCCAACCCGGGTAACAGAGGTGGTTATTCATTTTAAATCAACACCTCATATATTATTTGCCCAGGATAACGTGGCGCATTCTGATAATCAACTGGTTATAAGAATACAGCCTGATGAGGGAATATTGCTTAAATTTGGAATGAAGACTCCCGGAACGGGTTTTGAGGTGCAGACAGTCAATATGAATTTTCATTATTCCGATCTTACTACCAAGAGAATCCCTTCAGCCTATGAACGTTTGATTTATGACTCGATAAAAGGTGATGCAACACTTTTTGCCAGAACGGAAGAGGTATTGCTGGCCTGGAAATTTCTTTCACCGGTTTTGGAAGCATGGAAGGAAAATAATGACATACCTTTGTACGGGTATCCGGCAGGAACCTGGGGACCAGAGAGTTCTGACTCACTGATAGAAGGCAAAGGTATGACCTGGCGCTATCCCTGTAAAAATTTAACCGACGACGGTATCTATTGCGAATTGTAAGATGAAACCCCAAAATGAATAAACAAGACGTAAACAGAAGTAAACCACAAGCTTCACCTTCGATGAAAGAAACAAGGAGGCAGATTAAAATATTCAAAAGTAAAGATGAGCTATCCCGGTTTTTTGCAGATTACCTCAAAATTTCTGTAAGCAAAATTCCTCCCGATAGTTTTTATTCAATAGCATTATCCGGTGGATCCACTCCAAAAACTGTGTTCGAGTACCTGGCAAATAATTCTGTGGAACAAATTCCATGGGAAAAAGTAAAAATATTTTGGGGAGATGAACGTTGTGTCCCTCCGGAAAATGAGGAAAGTAATTTCAGAATGACAAAAGAAAGTTTGTTGGATAAACTGCCTGTTTCTCCAGAAAATATTTTTAGAATAAAAGGGGAGGAGGAACCACTCACTGAAGCGAAGAGATACTCAGAGCTTGTCAGTGAAAACGTATTCGCATTACAGGAAATCCCCGGCTTTGACTTAATATTGCTGGGCTTGGGCGAAGACGGGCACACAGCCTCTATTTTTCCGGGGCATTTGCATTTGTTCGAATCTGAAAATCTTTTTGAATCGACGGAAAATCCATATTCCAAACAAAAAAGAATTTCGGCCACAGGAAAAATAATCAATAATGCCAAAACAGTTATGTTTCTGGTTACCGGAAAGTCGAAGGCTGAAATGGTTGCAAATATCATTGAGAAAAAACAGGGATGGGAAGTTCTTCCGGCATCATTTGTCAAACCTTTTCAGGCTGAAGTATTTTGGTTATTGGATGAGGACGCCGGCTCAGAATTACTAAAAAAAGCTTTATAAGAAATTTCCGCCTTAAAGTTTAAAATTCTATTCCTGCCGGCAGATCCCTGATCAATTCCCATAAACATGCACCGAATTCTGCGCCGAGGGTAGAATGTTTATTCCAAACCAGGCCACGATCAGAACAACAAACGCCAGGCTTAATGTCCAAAGTGAAGCTTCCACTTTCTTCGGATGTTGATATCTTAAATGTAAATATATCAAATAGCCCAACCAGGTTAAAAAAGCCCAGGTTTCCTTCGGATCCCAGGTCCAGTAATGTCCCCAGGCTTGTTTTGCCCAAAGTGCGCCAAAGAGTAATCCCAGCGTAAGAAAACCAAATCCGAGATAAACCAGATTATCGGCGAGCAACATTAGTTTGGAATCCATTGTCCTGAAGTAATGCATATATAATCCGTAAACTGCAACTAAAGTGGAAACCCCTAGAAAGGCATATCCAATAATGTAAACGATTACGTGGGGGACAAACCATGGACTTTGCAAGGCCGGCATGAGGGTTTTGTCATAGTATTCGGGGTGGGAGAGATTAATTATTAAGAATAATAAAGCCATCAGTACAGAATAGGCAAGGAACCACTTGTATTTCCACCGGAAAAAGAATACTATTCCAATAACAGGTAAAAAGAAGGCATACCATAGTCTGGTTTCGCCAAGCGTTCTCAATGGAGGCCGCTCCAGAGCAATCCATAATTGAATAATGAAAACCGTCATTACAACTATGCCCAGAATTACGGTTAGTCCACCAATAAGCTCAAGACTTTTCTTATGGCCGGATAGGTAAATTAATATCAATCCTAATAGCCATAAGCTACACGAAATGTAAGAATATAATGGAAAATTTATCCAGTTCATTTTAGATCTTCATTTGGAGTTTTTCCTATAGTAAACAAATAAAGGGAGCCGGCAATAAGCATAAATATACCAATATAAATTACGGGCAACCACGGATCTTTAATTGCGTTTATAACGCTCAGTTTCGACCATTTGCCCATTTTTTCATCATAAGACAATTGGTAAAGATCGTATCCATCAATTTTAATGGGTTTATTTACAATTAGTTTAAGGGTGTCAACACGGGCTTTCGAATCTATTAATACCAGCAAGGAACTGTATTCTTTGGGCTCCGGAAAGCTCATAGGTAGTGTGTGCTGATTATCCAGTTTTAAAAACTTTGGGGGAATTATTTTATTCCCACAACTTATATATCCCTTAAGTTCCTGATCTGTTTGCCTATTTAGGGCAAATATTCTTGCAACCGGATATGCCAGGGTATCGCTTGAAGGGATATAAACTCCTGCTGAATCCATAATAGCACTATTCAGGTACTCTAAAACCTTGAACTCCCATTCTGCAATTTCAAATTCCAAACCCTCCTGCAACATAATCAGGTTGTTTTCGAATTCACCGGCAAAACTCATGTCAGAGTTATTTACAAATACCAGTTTTGTGTTAAATTCTTCAATTGAAAAATCCAGGAGTTTCACGCGGAAGGGCAGGTTTACGGCTTGCCTGTTATCGGTGTATCCGATAGAGCTCGATTCATTCTCATTCACGAAGATGTTAAGCCTGATAACATCACCAGCACCCAAACTTCCTGCGAAAATGATTATCCAGAGCCCCAGATGATTTAAAAGGAAGCCAATATTGCGGAATGTTATTTTTTTGAATCTTCTCAAAATAACCAGTCCCAGTGTCGTTAATAAATACATACCGGAAAACAAAAATGCAAAGCTGGTACGAACATGACTCAATCCGGTAATTTTCAGGATTTTCGAAGCATGAGGATCGTTTTGAATGCTCAGGCCTAAAATGAGAGTTAAAAAAGTGAATAAAACCACAGAACTTATGGAAGCAGGAACCCTTGCCAGCCACTTAACAGAATCGTAGTCGGAGTAAAAAATATGAAGGAAAACAAGGATAAATGCAAAACTAACACCAATTAATGCATTCAGCGGCCATGATGGTAAAAATATGCCCCGACCCATATTTATCCATTCCAGCAATGTACTGATGGCTAAAATAATTAAGCCTACCAGAAATCCAGACAAATAATCTTCTCTGATTCTTCGGTATGGTATTTCCATCGTGTGAGAAGGATTCAAATTTCTATAAAAATACTCTTTATTTTTTACCAGAGTCAATAACAATTGGTAACTACAAATATTTTAACAATATTTTTTTGTTGGAAGACTTAAAAATAATGGAAGATTAACACTAATTAAGCAAACAATTGTACATTTCTTTGTAATTTTATCATGAAAAATAATTTGATTCCTGATAGAGATAAAGATATTTAATTAATTAAATACAACCGCCCCATGAAATTCATTAAAATTTTATTGATTGTATTATCCATCCTTTTTGTAACAATATTAGCGATTCCTTTTGTATTCAAATCCCAATTAATGGAGTTGGCAAAGGAAGAGGTTAACAAATCTGTAAAGGCAAAGGTTGACTGGACGAGATTCAGTGTTTCGTTGTTCAAGGGTTTTCCTGATTTGAGAGTATCGATGGAGAACATGAGTGTTGTTGGAATCGAACTTTTTGAAAACGACACTCTTATGGCATTTGATGAATTTGCTGTAAAGGTGGATTTATTATCTGCCTTCTCGGGCAAGGTAAAAATTAAATCGGTAATACTTAACAGTCCTGTAGTACATGCCATAGCTCTTGAGGAAGGTGCAAACTGGGATATCACCTACCCATCTGAGGAAATTATTGAAGAGGCAGATACAACTTCCTCTGAAATGGAAATGACCTTCAGTCTTAAGGAATTTGTGATTTCCAATGCAAGAATTTACTATTACGACGAGGTTTATCTTACTATGGCGAGTATTGAAGGCTTCGACCTGAATATGTCGGGCGATTTATCTGAAACATTTACAACCCTCGATTTGAAAAGTTTTGCCAAATCGCTTACTGTTGAATATGACGGAATTAAATACCTGAATAAATGCACATTTAAATTTGATGCTCTGCTTAATTCAGATTTGGAAAATATGAAATTTGAAATAAGTGATAATGTATTGCAAATAAATGATTTGGTATTGGGTTTGGAAGGAATTATCGGCATACCTGAAGAAGCTGATGCAGATCTTGACATCAGGTTTTTCTCAAAGGAAACCTCATTTAAAACATTGCTTTCTATGGTGCCGGCCATTTACGCCAGCGATTTTGCAGATCTTAAAACATCTGGTATGCTTGAGATTGAAGGGACCGCTAAAGGATTGGTGGTTGGCGATATTTACCCACTTGTTAATCTTAATTTAAAGGTAAAAGACGGATATTTTGCTTACCCTGATTTACCGGAAGCTGTTAAAAATGTAGGAATTGATTTGCAAGTTTTTTATGACGGTATTGAGGAAGATAATACAAGAGTGGATCTTAATGCTTTTCATATGGAACTGGCAGGAAATCCTGTTGATATGAATTTTCACGTCAGAACTCCTATGTCGGATATGCAGTTGAATGGAAAGATTATTTCAAAAATAGAACTATCAAGCCTGAAGAATGCTATTCCCCTGGATAATATGAATTTGCAGGGATTAATAGTTACTGATCTTGAACTGATGGGTAAGATGTCGGATATTGAAAATGAAAATTATGAGGATTTCCATGCCGAAGGATCTTTGGAAGTATCGAATATGATTGTTGAAGGCGATGATATTCCGGTTCCAGTGAACCTTCAACTTGTTAAATTATTGTTCTCCCCGAAATTTGTTAATCTCGAAGCTTTCGATGCCAAATTGGGTGAAAGCGATATTCATCTCAATGGCAGGTTGGAAAATTTCATTCCCTATGTATTTGAAGATGGAATCATTAAAGGCGAATTGAATTTTGCTTCCAATAATATGAATATTAATGAGCTTATGGGTGAAGAGATTGCTGAAGAAGAAACCGCAGAAGACACAAGCGTACTTTCAGTAATTGAAATTCCTGCTAATATCAACTTTAAACTTAAAACCCAAATTACGAATCTGATTTATGATAATATTGAAATCAGGGATTTGTATGGTATGGTACTGGTGAACGAAGGAATAGCGAAAATGGAGGAGCTTAGAATGAATTTGCTCGAAGGATCTTTACTTCTGAGCGGAGAATATAATACAAGCGATATGTCTGCACCATCCCTTGCTATGAATATGGATATGAAGAATATAAATATTGAAAAAGCTGCGGTTTCTTTTAATACAATCGAAAAATTGATGCCGGTAGCAGAAATGTGCAGAGGGAAAGTTTCTGTTTTATTTAATTTCACTTCTTTACTCGACAGCACTATGTATCCTGTTCTAAATTCAATAGAAGGAAAGGGAAATCTAAGATCTGATGAAATAAAACTCGAAAACAACGAAACTTTCTCGAAGATTGGCAAAATGGTTAAAAAACCCGATTTGGCAGATAAAAAATTTAAGGATGTATACGTCAATTTCTTAATTACAGATGGCAGGGTAATTGTTGAACCATTCGACACTAAACTGGGAGATTCAAAACTCAGGGTGGGTGGATCACAGGGATTGGATTTAACTCTGGATTACAATCTTGACTTTAAAATTCCACGATCAGAATTTGGAAGCACCTCCAACGATATATTTGAAGATTTTGCTGCTCAGGCAACGGCGAAAGGATTTGCACTCAATCCTGGTGATGACATCAATTTGGCTGTAAAACTCCTTGGTACATACAACGATCCTAAGATCTCTATGAACGTTAAAGAGAATCTTTCCAATACCAAAACTCAGGTTAAGGCTGCGGTCGAAAAAAAGGTGGTTGAAAAGGTAGAAGAGGTTAAACAGGAAGTAAGACAGAATGTAAGTGCCGAAGTCGACAAAATAATGAAGGATGCAGAACTTAAAGCTCAGAAAATTAAACAAGAGGCAAAAGATGCAGGTGTGGCACTGGTGGGAGAGGCCGAATTAAGAAGAAAACAGTTAATAAAGGAAGCCGGTAGTAATCCTGTTAAAAAGCTGGCTGCTGAAAAAACCGGTGATGCCTTGGTGAAAAAAGCTAAAGAACAGGCTGCAGACCTTGAAAAGACAGCTAATGAAAAGGCCGATAAACTAATGGCGGAAGCTCAGGCAAAGGCCGATGCAATAAAGAGTAAATAGGGATGTTCATAAATAGTTAAAACTTCTGATTGCCAGATAGTTAAATCTTCGTATATTTAAAATAAAACCCCGAAAATGCCCTTGGAAGCAAAAAATCGGGGTAATATTTTAAAACACTATGAGCAAATTACGAAGAATTTACGAAACTACCCGAGAAATTTCATTTATTTCTCCAC
>JAIOZM010000011.1 GCA_021740585.1 Bacteroidales bacterium | reverse complement strand
AAATTAATTATTTTACTGCCATTTTTTTCGTAATAATTCAGCATTTCGTCAATTTTCCTTTTATCATAACTCGTAATACAATCTGATAAGACTGTAACTTTGTAGTTTTCCTTGCACATATTAAATACGGTTGATTTCACGCAGGCTATGGCGTCTGCCCCTGTAATGTAAAATTCGCTTATTTCATTTTTCTTGGTAAAGTCAGCAAAATCTTCACTGGTCAATGCGTTGCCTTTGGATTTTTCAAAAATGTTTGTGGAAACCATTTTCATGTCCGAAACTAATTCAGACCCACGAGTATTAGGTTTGAAAGTCCTTGTACCGTCAGATAGGTTATAATGCCTTATGTAAACGACATGAATTTCATTTTCCACTGCCCAATCAATTGCCCGATTAACATTGCCAATGATTTCTTTATAGTTTTTGGTAATGTCATTTTGAATGTCAATTACCACTAAAGACTTTTTCTGCATGGGATTTCCTTCATTTATTTTTATGCTTAAGTTCTATTTTCTATTTCATTGTCCATCGCCCTGTCGTTTGTTCGGCTGCTGCTAGCGTTGAGTGTATGATTTCGTATGAGATTGCGGGCTTCAAACTTATCAATTTACCTGCCAAAATTGATGCGGGTGATACCGCTCGAAAACCTCTGAAGCCTTTATGAATTATACACATTGTCTGGCAGTGTTTTTATCTCAGCAATAATATTTTCAAAATCCAAATAATCAATGTTTTGATTCGACAACCATGTTAAGGCTGCTTTACTAGTAGTAAATATCTGGCCGTTTATCCAGAGGTTACTAACATAATCAGAGAACAAGTGTGTTAAAACAACTTCATTGGGTTTCGACGTCAAAAAAACTATTTTTTTTCTTTCAAGAATTTGAAGGTCATTTTTTAAAAAATCAATATATTCTTGAATCTCATCTATTTCTATTTGTAGATTACAATCTCTAAAATCATTAATAACATCATACTTTGACGAATATTCTGATTCAGAACTTAAACTTGTCATGGTTTTCTTAATATCAGAAATGCGAATATCTCCTGAATAATAACTAATAATTAGATTCCAATTCCTTAATATCCTATAGTTACTTTTTTTACTCATATTAACATTCTGAATTTCATCTAAAATCCGATTTTTAAAAAAGACAAATTAACACTTTTTTTAACTCGATGTTTTAATTTTCTTCACTTTTTGTATTAAGCTAGTGGTTGTTTAAATGTTCACGTCCTAAATACTTCCGAATACTTTAATATATCCAATACCAAAAAAAATATATAAACTCATACGTGCAGAAATTCCATGCATATTATTCCCGGCTGGGGGTTTTATAATTGGATCTGTAATAAACTAATTAATCACTAATTTAAGGATTAATTCAGATAAAAGCATCAAAAGGCATTTTTATTAATTAGGCACATCGAAAGAGCCAGTGCGTTTTGGTGATTTGTAGGGTGGGTAATTTGTTTAAGATTTTAATTATGGCATTCCTACTTTTTCACAAAATTATGGGCAAAATAAGAATGAACATACTTCCCTTCAAGCTCAATTTCTATCCAGATTATTTGGCATTAAAACCATTTTTTTCGTTTTTTCAAATCCATCCGATGTTTTCAATACATAAAAATAAACACCCGGGGCAAATCCTGAAGCATTCCATTGATAATGGTAGCTACCTTGTGTCAATTTTTGAGATACCAGGGTGGTAACTTTCTGGCCGTTTAGTTTGTAGATTTCTAAGGAAACGTTTTGACTGTTTGCCAATTGAAATTGAATATTTGTATTTGATGCAAAAGGGTTTGGATAATTGGTGAATAGTATGTGTTTTTCCGGGATAGATTCCTCAGCTACATTTACCGTTGAAGGAATAAACTCAAAATATCCAAGCAGTTTTTCCATAAAGTTAAGCCTGTCATTTTCATTGTAAATGGTCTCAAAAGGGAATCCCATCATTACTATCTTTGCCGGGGCAGTACCCCCACTTAAAGTACCTTCATAAGACGTGGCGGCGATTAGACCGTTTCCATACATTAAGGCCGCCGATGAAGCTCCATTTGGAAGGTAGGAATCGGGATAGTCTTCTTCATAAATTCCATGGGTACCATTATCAAAACTAATGCTTAACCCTGCAAATGCGCTACCTGCAGCACCAATTACCGTATAACTCTGTGCATCGTCCTGATCATATTTAGTCATTAGATAATCCTGAATAAAAGCTTTATCGGAAGAAGATCCTTTATAGTCGAGATCCCATGCAATTTCGGAACCTGAGATAAAAATTTTGCCTCCTTGTAATAAATACTTTTTCACCAAATACTGTTCCTGTGTATCAAAGGTCTCATCTTCTGTGCTTTCGTCACCGAGGATCCAAAATACAGCATCATAATCATCTAAATGTATCTCGTTTCTCAGAACTGCATCATTGTCGGCACTTTCAAAGGCGACTTTATATGCCGCCAGCGTTTTCCCAAGGGTTCGGGCAAAATCGTGATAGTTTGCTTTATAACTCCCTGCAATACGATCGAATCCATCTACAATTAATACCTTTTTACTGGTATCTGAATGAAAGTAACCATATATATCTGAATGATTACCTTCTTCCAGGTCAATGGCATCGGAAACACAGGTAATTTTATAGAACACTGCCGTATCATTAATTATTGGCAGGCTGGCAGAATGAACACCGGATGATATTAATTCACCCCCTGCAGGAAATTCCCATATATCGTCGGTTTTGTTGGTATATAAATTATAAGCATAAAAGGAATTGGGTTCCACGAGCTTCCAATTTAAGTGAACGCTGTCTGTAATCGCTACTGAAGCCAGTTCTGTGCCTGGAATATAAGCCGGCGACCCTTCCATATAAATATAATATCTGGGAGTATATGAAGTAAGCTGACTTAAAGTATATGATCTGTAGGAAACCCGCCAATCGGCACCGGAGGCCTCAACTACTAATAAAGAGCCATTGGGATTTTGTTCAACAAACATACGCACGTGTCCCACTATATGAATGGCGTCTGCCGCTTGAAGATCGGCCCAATTATCGTAAGCTACCGTAATGTAATCATCCATCATTCGGGTGGAATATTGTACCGGCAATTTCCAGCATTGCGATACAAAACCAGAGCAGTCAACACCCACACAATACGGACTTTCACCGGTTGTTGCTATGTCGCCTGCATATTTACCGCTAAGTAAGCCACTATCAAAATTTTCGAGGGTGTTAAATCCTCCCCAACGGTAGGGTACTTTTGCATTTTCTCCTATTTGTACCCAGGCAGGGGTTTCAATTTCAATACCATTGGGATCCAAAATCCGGCCGTTGGTAAGGTTTTTCGCTTCAGCATACCATACATGCTGAACATAAGTATCGCCGGTGGCTAAAGCTTCAGCCCGGCTAACTGTATCGAATGCTGCTGTTGATTTGGTTGTTTGTGGTATATTTTCAAAGTCAGGAGTTTCAGATACAATGTTATTATAATGATGTGTTTTTAAAAATTTAGGCGGATATTCAAATACTTTATTATTTGACACTTTCTTAGAATCTAAATACCACCCAAGCACGTATATCCCTTCTTCAGCGCTTAGCATATGAAAAAGATTTCCAGTTTCATCAACATAAAATTCTGAGAAGACATAGCTATGCATATTTAGAGGAATGTTGATGACTTTTTTAATTTCGCCTGAAGGGGAATACAGATATACTTGTCTTTTAACGCTCAAAGGAACATGCTTCATGATTTTTTCAAGGTAGATATACATATCACCGGAGGGCGTCGATCCCAGGTAACGTGCCAGACCAAGATCATTATTAGTTGAAGTAATTTCAAATGATTTTCCACTACCCGTATTCACAGTAATATTATTCCAGTTATGCTTTTTAATTAATATTTGCCGGCCATTTGGGTCTTCAATTCCGCTGGTTTCAGAATAAGCACTCTTTTTATCAGATTCCCCTTGTGCTGAAAACGATTCATTAAGAATTATCTGTACATTATTATTTACAGTTCTTAATTCAGTGATAAGGTTTCGGGGAGAATCTGGTTTGCTGAAGCTCTTTAATTTTTGATTATTGTAAGGGTATACCCGGTTGTTTTCGAGCAGATAAAAATCGTCTTCAGATATCCAGGCAAAATCATCAATATAAGAGGATGGTAAACTAAAAGATTTGATCAGTTTTGAATTCTGAAATATTTTAAGTTTTTTGTTTTGTGTATCCAGGATAAGTATCTGATTCCCTTTAACGGCAAAAGACATGGGTCCGAATTGTCCGTTCGGCGCTTTTCTTAATGCGATTTCATTATCATTGCTTCCCCAGGGCAGAAATAGTAATTCTTGAGAACTTAAATTCTGGTTTGTTACAATAACTACAATCCAAAGTAACCAGAATGATTTTATAAATTTCATATTCTGTTTTTGTTTCTAAATGTTCGTCAGGTGAAATAGTTTAAGATGTTAAAGGTACATGTTTTACACCCAAATAGTGCTCTGCCTTGTTATATTTTTAGAAATTCTCCAAATGGTAACGTTCGGCGGTATGCACTGTACCGGCGTACGGAGGGTGGTTTTTGGGTTTTAAGTTTAAGCTAATTTATAAATAATTTTTCTCTATTACGATTTACCAGGTATAGTGTATACCGTTTGTTAGCAAAACGTGCTTTAATAATTAGTTAGCAATGATTCGTAGGGAATTTTTAATTTGTCATGAAGATTTTGAATCATTTTAAGAGTCAGTTTTCGCTTCCTGCTAAAAATTTCAGAGACTCTACTTTTATATCCTATAACTTGAGCCAAATCCTTATTAGTCATTCCCATTTGTTCCATCCTAAACTTAATTGCCTCAATCGGATCTGGTGCTTCAATAGGGTAGTGTTCATCTTCATACTTTTCAATTAAGATGGAAAGAACATCAGCTTCATCACCTTCTTTAGAATCAATAGGGGCTTGGAAAATAAGTTCAAGTCTTTGTAGTGCTTGATTATAATCCTCTTCTGTTTTTATTGCTTTGATATTCATAATTTTAAATTTTATTTGCATCTACTTTATCATAATCACTGTGCGTTCCAATAAATCTTATAAATACCCATTGCCTTTCGTAGTTATTCTCCACTATCAACCTGTATTTATTTCCACAAATATTAAAAACTACTCTTCTATTTTTTAAGATACTTGCTTTGCTATATTCAGCTTTTATGTCATTCGGATCCTTCCAAGAGGCTTTTGATGCTTCTTTATACCATATTTTCAGATGTTCCTCAGAATCACTATACTTTTCCCAGAATTCTCGAAGTATCTTTTTAGCAATTACTCTCATTTGTGATCATTATAAGTGACAAAGATATAAATAAGTTACCAATTTGGTAAAATATTTTTGCTTTTTATTTGCGAAGAGGTTTGTCAGCATTTTTGCTAACAAATATATATATATGTACTTTCAAATTTATGAATTGCTTTCAAGTTGTATTTTATCGATCTTTGACACAGCTAAAGGAGTATCTTAAAATACCCGATTGGTTGTGAAAACATTTAAAGCGGTTTCGATTTATCGAAATCGCTTTTTTCTTTGTTAAATAAAGCTACAAAAAACTACCCGGAAATTCTTAAAAGTTCAACAAATTTTTACTTCAGGCAAGGCTTATATCATTATTAAGAAAGATTTGCTTTAAAATCGGTGTGTTCAAATTAAAATATTTACTTATTGGATGGATGCCGGTTTTGAATTCTGAAGGAGAAATAAGCAATTTAAATCTGAAGGATATCATGTATCAAAATAATTAGAAGTTGATTCCATTTTCAGTCAATAATTAAGTAAAAACTGAAAGTACCCAAAATCTTAAGCCCTAATAAATCTCCGGATACCATGCCGAATCAACCCCATTCATCATAGCAAAAGCCAATTCAAAAACGTCTTTGGCATTCGGATTAAAAAAATAATCGCCGTCGCTGGCTTTGGAGGGTGAGTGTTAACCAGCCAATAAAGTTTCGCATCTGGCTAAATCACTTTGATCTTTGGGAATTTTTGATTACCTATCCTTCATACTGATTAAATACTCGTCAGGAGTCATTACCGGAATTTCAGATTCTATAAAATCCTTGCCATTTCTGGTAATCATGAAATTAGCATCCGCTTTTAGTGCACAATGGTATTGTAATCCGTCTTCAAAGTCAGAAAATTTTGAAGAAAGTCCTTTATCAATAATCATATCCGTCAAATCAGATGTATCACAAATCACTTTAAATTTCCGAAGCTTCTCTTTAACAATCTCACTATCTTCGAATTTTGAAAGCAGATAAAAAACAGTCGAATACGAAAGGGCTGAAACAATTAACTTTACTTTCCCTTTATCAGCAAGAGTTGCAATTTTGGCGACAGAATCATAAAAAGGAAGTCTTTCTCCAAGTAAATCCAACATTACATTGGTATCTAAGAATAACTTATCTTTCATTTGTATTTCTCTGATAAATAATCACCATATTCTTTTTTATAATCAAAATCTACTGGTATCCTAACCCCGCTTGACATACTTTTCACAAATGGAGATATCTTTATGTCATTTTTTAAATCAGACTCTTCTTTATCAATTAATGATTTAAGATAGGATTCTATCAATCGCGAAAGACTCCTTTTATGTGAAGATGCATATTCTTTTGCTTTTTCGATCACATACTTATCCAATTTTAAAGTCAATTTCGTATCCATAATCTAAAATATTATTTGTACGTGCAAATATAATAATATCATCCGTATAACGCAAACCTAATGCGCCGCTTTCAACTTGCCCATATCATACATATATTTCAAACCGATATTTTAGTTCAATATTGGTAGTGCATGAGATAATGCAAATTTTAATCTATAGGATGTATACCACATTTAATAAATCTCCGGATACCGCGCCGGATCTGCCTCATTCATCATTCCATAAACCATCTCAAACACATCTTCTGCATTGGGATTTGAAAAATAATCGCCGTCACTCGCATAAGCAGGCCGGTGTTCGTTGGCCGATAAGGTTTTGGGTTCTGAATCGAGATAATAAAAGGCTTTCTGTTCTTCTATTACCTTTTGCATCATAAAAGCGGTGGCTCCGCCGGGTACATCTTCATCAAAAAAGATTACCCTGCCGGTTTTCTTTATCGATTCGAGAATAATATGGTTTGTGTCGAAGGGCAAAAGTGTCTGAACATCGATAAGCTCCACGCTTATATTAAATTCCTTTAACTGCTCAATGGCCGATTGTGCAATGCGCACGCAGCTTCCGTAGCTTACCAGGGTGATATCGCTGCCTTCAACCAATATTTCAGGAATGCCCAGGGGAACTGTAAACTCGCCAATATTTTCGGGCAATGCCTCTTTAAGCCGGTAGGCATTTAAGGGTTCAATTACCAGTGCCGGATCGTTCGCCTGTAATAAAGTATTGTAAAAGCCCGCTGCCCGGGTCATGTCGCGGGGAACGCAAACATACACCCCTCTGATGGAATTAATCACCATACTCAAAGGCGATCCTGAATGCCAGATTCCCTCCAGCCGGTGTCCCCGGGTTCTGATAATTAAAGGTGCAGACTGACCTGCATTTGTTCTCCAGTGCAATGTGGCCAGATCGTCGCTTATGGTTTGAAGTCCATATAACAAATAATCGAAATACTGAATTTCCGCAATGGGCCTGAATCCTCTGAGTGCTAATCCTATTCCCTGTCCGATAATGGTGGTCTCACGAATTCCTGTATCGGTAACCCTCAGGTTTCCGTACTTTTCCTGCAAGCCTTCAAGACCTTTATTCACGTCCCCTATTTTACCTGAATCTTCACCAAAAGTCACAAGATTATCGTATTTTGAAAACAGATGATCGAAGTTCTTCTGGAGAATTTCCCGGGCATAAATTAATTGAGCATCTCCCCTGTATTCCGGAGCAATAATTTTTACTTTAAGTGCAGAGTCAGGTCCTTCATTATACAGATTTGAGCTATACCGGTTGTGGTTTTCATTGTTCTTATTCTTAATCCATTCGGTGACAGATTTCTGTAATTCTGTACGTACAGGACAATCCATACAAACATGCCGCATAATCCGTTTGGCAGTGCTTACAATATCTTTTCTGATTGGATTGGCAATACGGGATAAATCTTTAGCCAGAAGATCTACTTTGTTAACCTTATCGTTGCGGCAATTACATCCTCTTCCGGAGATCAGCTTCAGGAATTCCTCTTTCTCTTTCCTAATGGGCATTTGATAATTAAGCCATGCTGTTTGCTGGGTTTTTTTAACAAAAGCCGTTGCGGCATCTTCAATATTTATAAGTTCTTCTGCTGTGGCTATTTCAGCACTAATCAGCCATTCTTTCATCTTAACAATGGGATCGTAAGCGGCTTCCCATTCAAGTCTTTCCTTGGATTTATATCTTTCGTGCGACCCGGAAGTGGAATGACCATAGGGCTGGGTTAGCTCATCGATATGAAATAATACCGGAATATGTTCTTCTCTTGTTTTTTGAACACCTTCTGCAAATATTTTAAGCATAGCAGGATAATCCCAGCCTTTTGCATAATAAATATAAATTCCATTCGTATTTTTTCCCTTCTCAAATCCTTTCAGTGCCTCAGAAATACTTGATTTAACAATCTGCAGATCTTTGGTTACAGAAATCCCATAGCCATCGTCCCACACTGACATAGCCAGTGGGATCTGCAATACAGCCGCAGCATTCATTGTTTCAAAGAAATGCCCCTCGGCTGTGCTTGAATCACCAATGGTTCCGAAAGCCACTTCATTTCCCTTTTCAGAAAAGTATTTGGAATTCTTTAATTCGGGAAGGTTTCTGTATAATTTTGAAGCATAGGCCAAACCAATCAATCGAGGCATTTGTCCTGCCGTGGGCGATAAATCAGCCGCTGTATTGGTCATAGCCAGTTGATTTTTCCATTGTCCATCCCCATCGAACAGACGGGTGGCAAAGTGGTTATTAAAAGATCTTCCACCGTTTCCGGGATTTCGGCTAAGATCTGTATCGCCGTATAATTGCGCGAAAAATTCTTTTGGATCCGCTATTCCTGTGGCAAACAAAAAAGTCTGATCCCTGTAATAACCCGATCTCCAGTCACCTTTTCGAAATGTTCTGGCTAAAGCCAGCTGAGCAACTTCTTTCCCATCACCAAATATTCCAAACTTGGCTTTTCCTGAAAGCACTTCTTTTCTGGCAAGAAGACTGCACTGTCTGCTAATATGAGCCAGTTTATAGTCCTCAAGAATTTCATTTCTGGATAAGTGTCCCGGTAAACTATTATTAAGAGAATTTTTCATTTAATCGTTGTAATTTGGAGGGACTAAATTACAAAGGATAGTCCTTTTAACATCACAATCAAAAATGTTCTTTAAAACATTCTTTAATCCTGTTAAAATAATTAAATTTGTCAGGTTAATTTGACAATCAAATCCACTAATTTGTTCACGCTTTGTTAAAGATTTTGTTATTATCGGTCGCTCTTCTGAGCATAGGAATGCTTCTTATGGGCATAAAAATTCTGATTAAAGAAAAGGGACGATTTCCACAATACATGATTGGCCATAATAAGGAAATGAGCAAATTAGGCATCACTTGTGTAAAACATGATGAATACAAATGCCACAGAAAAGGTAAAAAGGGTGAAGGTTGTGCCTCCTGCTGTTAAAATTTTACTCTTTTAAGAAAACCTTTCTCCTTCCGGATTGTTTCATAAGAAACCAACACTATTTCCATGAAAGTATTGCTATTATCCGCTGTATTATTAGTTTTTGCTGTACTGGGTTTGTCGATTAAGTTATTATTCAACAAAAAATCAGAATTCAAAGCAGGCTCATGTTCAGCTGTTTCGCCTGAATTGGCTGATAAGGGTGTTTCTTGTGGTTGCGGCGGGGAATGTTAGGGTAGTGGTGTAGGAATCTGCATTACGAAAATTAAGAACTAACTGGACATTTTTTAACCGCAATCCCGATTGCTATCGGGACCCAAAGGAAATCCCCAAAGATCGCAAGATTTTGTTTTTTGCAGCGACGCAGTATATGTTTATTGAAGAAATTTAGCTATTATCACATCACACCATCATTCTATTTTGCGCACCTTGCGAAACCCTTTGCGTCCATTGCGGTTAAATCCTCATAACCTCTTAACTACATTATCGCATTGATCCCGAGAGAATACTCTGGACTAGTTCAACTTATAACTTTCGGTTCGTAAACTCCCTAAAGTTGAGTTTCACTGAGCACTACCTTACTATCCTCACATTTCTTTGAAAATATACTTCTTAAATCCTTCTGAATAATAAACCTGGTACTTCCCGTCTTCATCGCCATAAATGAGGTAAGCCTCGACTCCGTCTGTTGCTTTGATGAGTAATTTACTTTTCTCCAGGCCCATAACCATACAAGCCGTTGCATAGGCATCGGCAAGCATGCAGTTGTCGGCAATGATGGTAGCGCTAAGTAAATCGCTTTTTTCGGGATAGCCGGTTTTTGGATTTATGGAATGGGAATACTTCACTCCATCTTCTTCATAGAATTTCCTGTAATTCCCTGAGGTAGCCAATGCTTTTCCGGAGAGAGAAATAATTGCTTCAAGATCGGCTCCGGGATAAATATTCCCAAATTCAGGTCTGTCGATTCCTACCCGCCAATCGGTTCCTTTGGCATTTAATCCTTTGGTAATTAATTCGCCACCAATTTCCACCATATAGTTTTCAATTTCCAGTTGATCAAAATATCCGGCAATTACATCCACCGAAAAACCTTGTGCTATGGCATTTACGTCGATGCTTATATCAGGATTAGCTTTTATGAGCCGGTTTCCTTCCAACCGAATTTTCTCCATTCCAACCAGTTGCAACAAACTGTCAATGAGAAATGAATCAATTTCTGTTTTCAAGCCGGGACCAAATCCCCAGGCATTCACCAAAGGCATTACGGTTATATCAAAAGCCCCTTCAGATGCTGCATTAACAGAAGTGGCGGCTTCATATAGTTTAATGAAATTCTCATCTACAATATTACTTTCATTGCGGTTAAGTTTCGAAAGCATTGAATTGGGCTCGTAGGAAGACAGTGACATATCGAAATCGTGTAAAAGAGAATCCACCTCATCCTGCAAATTGAATGAGTCTTTTACGGCATATATCATATGATAGGTAGTTCCCTGAGTAAAGCCGGAGATTTTGTAATAAACCAAAGATTTCCGTTCTGTATTGCAGGAAGAAAACAGCAAAACAGTAAATATTAATAAGCTGCTAAATATGCGCATGGTATTATTTTTTATGAAAATGTTTAGAGAGCTTTTCTGGCAGAATGTTTCGGTATTTCGACTCCGCTTATTTCGACTCCGCTTATTTCGACTCCGCTTATTTCGACTCCGCTTATTTCGACTCCGCTCAATAACCGGATGGACGAAGATTCAAGAACCGGATGGACGAAGATTCAAGAACCGGATGGACGAAGATTCAAGAACCGGAGGAACGAAGATTCAAGAACCGGAGGAACGAAGATTCAAGAACCGGAGGAACGAAGGCACAATATCCCGATGACCTAAAACTTACAATAACGGGATGGCTGAAAACTCTAAATAAATGAATTACATCCTTGCCTGCCGGCTATTAAATTATGGCTCTTGCACGGACGCAGGGCCGTGCGTCCCATCACACCATCACACCATCACACCATCACATTAACCTTCACCCTATCCCCCGAAATCGTCGAAGTCGACCATTTCATCAGGAACGCCCAAATCATAGAGCATCTTCTGAACGGCATCGTTCATCATTGGCGGTCCGCAGAGATAATATTCAATTTCTTCCGGTTCTTCGTGCTTACTCAGATACTCGTCCTGCACAACCTGATGAATAAAGCCGGTATATCCTTTCCAGTTATCGGCGGGGTCGGGTTCGGAGAGTGCAATATTAAATTTGAAGTTTGGAAATTTCTTTTCAATTTCTCTGAAATGATCTTCATAGAAAATTTCTCTTTTCGATCTGGCGCCATACCAATAGGTTACTTGCCTGTCTGTTTTTAAGGTATGGAAAAGGTGGAAAATATGTGATCTCAGAGGTGCCATTCCTGCTCCACCACCAATATACATCATTTCTTTATCTGTTTCTTTAATGAAGAATTCGCCATAAGGTCCTGAAACAGTAACTTTATCGCCCGGCTTGCGCGAGAAAATATAGGATGAACAAATTCCGGGATTCACATTTGCAAAGGCGCCTTTGGTTCTGTCCCAAGGTGGTGTGGCTATTCTTATATTCAGCATAACGATATTTCCTTCAGCAGGGTGGTTCGCCATTGAATAAGCCCGGTAGGTTTCTTCCGGATTCTTCATTTTCAGATCCCACATTTTAAACTTATCCCATTCATCTCTGAACTCTTTCTTGATATCCATATCCTTAAAGTCAACATCGATTTTCGGAACATCAATCTGTGCATATCCACCCGATTTAAAATTCAGAGTCTCGCCTTCAGGTAGACGTACCACAAATTCCTTAATAAAGGTCGCCACGTTATCGTTAGAAATAACTTCACATTCCCATTTCTTTATCCCCATAACTTCTTCAGGAATTTTAATGGTCATATCTTCTCTCACTTTAACCTGACATCCCAGGCGCCAGTTTTGTTGTTGTTGTTTCCGGGTAAAGAATCCGGTTTCGGTTGGCAAAATTGAACCACCACCTTCTAACACCTGGCAGCTGCACATTCCACAGGTACCGCCACCACCACAAGCAGAGGGAAGAAAAATTCCCTGATTTGACAAAGTGGAAAGCACGGTAGATCCGGGATTCACTTCATACTCATTTTCGTTTACCTTAAGTTTTACTTCACCTTGTGGAGTAAGTTTTTTTCTGGCATAGAGAAGTACTATTACCAGGGCAAGAATAACGATAAGGAATACAGCAATACTTATTCCTACGATGCCAAATTTTGTTGTTAATAAAATCATAACCTATATTATTCCTGATTATTACTATAATTTAATTCCCATAAAACTCATAAACGCGATGCCCATAAGTCCTGTTATAATGAAAGTTATTCCGAGTCCGCGCAAAGGAGCGGGAACATTAGAATACTTAATTTTTTCGCGAATCGCAGCAATTCCTACAATAGCAAGGAACCAGCCAACGCCCGACCCCAGACCAAAAGAGGTTGCCTCAGCAATATTAGCATATTCTCTTTCCTGCATAAAAAGGGAACCTCCAAGAATAGCGCAGTTTACGGCTATAAGGGGAAGGAATATCCCAAGTGAGGAATAGAGTGCAGGTGAAAATTTCTCAATAATCATTTCAACCAACTGAACCATAGATGCAATAATAGCAATAAACATGATGAAGCTTAAAAAACTAAGATCAACATCGGCCAGAGATGGACTTAACCATGCTAAAGCGCCTTCGGCTAACACATATTTCTGTAACAGGAAATCGACCGGAACTGTAAATCCCAATACAAAAATCACTGCTATTCCAAGTCCTGTGGAGGTTTTCACCGTTTTCGAAACCGCAAGATATGAACACATACCCAAAAAGTATGCGAATATCATGTTATCGATAAAAATGGACTTAACGAATATATTTACTAAGTTTTCCATAATGGATTATCTTTATTTTTTTAGTTTTCTTCAATTAGTTTTTGATTCTTTCCTCTTTGGATCCAAATGATCAATCCCACTACAACGAGAGCCATAGGAGGCAATATCATCAAGCCATTATTTGCATATCCTGCTTCATAAAACGAATCGGGAATTACCTGAAGTCCATAGATGGTGCCAGATCCAAGCAGTTCTCTGAAGAAGGCAACAATAATTAATATTACACCATATCCGGCAGCATTACCTATACCATCAAGGAAAGCAGGCCAGGGTTTGTTTGCCATGGCAAATGCTTCCAGTCGGCCCATTATAATACAGTTAGTAATAATAAGTCCGACAAAAACAGAAAGTTGTTTACTAACATCATAAGCATATGCCTGAAGAACTTCATCCACAAGAATTACCATCGCAGCGATAACTACCAATTGCACAATAATCCTTATTCTTGGCGGAATCATTTTCCGAAGCAGTGATATAACCACATTTGAGATAGCTAATACAACCAAAACAGAAAGAGCCATAACAATGGAAGGCTTCAACTGCACAGTTATTGCCAAAGCTGAACAAATACCCAATACCTGAACGGTTATTGGATTATTATCGTTAAGCGGCTCTTTGAGCAGCTTTAAGTTTTTTGTTGAAAATAATGGTTCCATATCGTAATTATCAATTCTTAATTCATTTGTTTTTTGAAGTAATTCACATAAGGATTTAAGCAATCCCGAAGCATTTCTTCCAGTGCTTTTGAGGTAATTGTTCCTCCTGAAATGGCATCCACTCCGTGAGGATCGTTAGGATCGGCTCCGCTTTTTACCACTGTAATGGAAGTGAAATTCCCTTCCTCATCAAATATTTTCTTACCCTTAAATGCTGCCATAAACCAATCTGTATTGATTTCGGCCCCGAGACCCGGAGTTTCTTTTGAATGGGCAAATACAGTTCCATATAAAGTTGTATAATCATCATTTAATGCTACATAACCCCAGATTGGCCCCCATAGTCCTTTTCCCAGAACAGGAATGATATATTTAGTGCCCGTTTCAGGATTATTCGCCACAAAAATCGGCAATCCCCGTGTTTCTATTGGTTGTTGCATCTCAGCCTTAAGTGCTTTAGCAATCGCAAATGCATCTCTTCCTTCAAGAAGATCGCCATTGGCATTTATCACGTAGCTTTCCGAAATATTCTTTGCAAACATCTCTTCAATGAAAGCCGGTTTGTTTTCAGCCTCATCAATACCGGCCGTCATATCAACCGACCTTAAGATATCTAATTTCTTTTCGATTTCTACATTTCGTTCCTGAAGTGGCTTAAGACCCTCTGAAACGAAAGACAGCAGAGCCGCAACTACTATTACAAGAACAGAAGCAAAACCAAAAATATATAAATTACTAAAATTCTTCATTTTGTAAATATTATGCTGTTAGTTTCATACGTTTCATTCTTCTCCTTACATTCCCTTCAATTACATAGTGATCAATTAAAGGTGCAAAGACATTCATAAGCAGGATGGCAAGCATCACTCCTTCGGGATAGGCGGGATTCAACACCCTGATAAGGATAGCAAGGAATCCGATGAGGAAACCATAAATCCATTTTCCTTTTTCTGTTTGTGTGCCCGAAACCGGATCGGTAGCCATAAAGACAGCTCCAAAAGCGAAGCCACCCAATAACAAATGCTGCCAGTAAGGAAGTGCCATAAATTCATTCACTGCAAATGCATTTAAGATAAGTCCCATAACTGCTCCACCGGCAAAAACGGAAAACATAATTTTCCAGCTGGCAACACCGGTATATATAAGAATTACTGCCCCAAGCAAAATGGCCAGAGTAGAAGTTTCACCAATAGATCCGGGGATATTTCCAAAAAACATTTCCCAACCCCCAATTTTTTCTCCGACACCGTTTGTAAATTCACTTACGTTTTGAGCAGCCTGACCTAAAACCGTAGCTCCTGAAAAGCCGTCAACAATTCCTTCTCCTTTTAGTAGTCCGGGTATCCAAACTTTATCGCCCGACATCATGGTTGGATAAGCAAAAAACAGAAAGGCTCTTGTGGTAAGTGCCGGATTCAAAATATTCATTCCGGTTCCTCCAAAAACCTCTTTACCTATAACTACAGCAAAGATGGTTGCCACAGCCACCATCCAAAGTGGTACGTCTGCAGGCACAATAAGGGGGATTAACATACCGGAAACCAGAAATCCCTCGTTGACCTCATGGCCTCTCATTTGGGCGAAAATAAATTCCACACCCAGACCTACTACATATGCAACGACAATTATTGGAAGAACTTTCAGAAAGCCAAAAAAGAAAGTCGCCCAGAATTCAGGACTTTCGCCAATGGAAAGAAAATGCTGATAGCCTGTATTCCACATTCCGAATAACAGAGCCGGGATAGTAGCAACCACAACAATGGCCATGGTTCTCTTCATGTCCATATTATCTCTGATATGTGAGCCTGTTTTGGTCACTGTATCGGGAACAAAAAGAAATGTTTCAAAGGCTTCAAAAGTGGAAAAAAACATGTGGTATTTTCCGCCTTTTTCAAACTTTGGTTTAATCTTGTCTATATAATTTCTTAAAATTTTCATGTGCTGTTATTGATTTAATGTACCAAAAGAAACATTCTTTAAAATGTGAATTTCTTATAATTAGGTAGATTCTTTATCTTTTTCATTTTGAAAATAAGGTTGAACTATTCTGTTTCTTTTTTCATCAGATTTAATCCTTCCCTGAGTATTTTCTGCACTTCAATTTTGGAGGTGCACACAAATTCACAAAGAGCCATATCTTCTTCCGCAAGTTCATAAATACCAAGTTTCTCCATCTTATCAATATCCTCTACAATAATGGCTTTAAGCAAGTGTACGGGAAGTATATCCATTGGAAAAACTTTTTCATATTCCCCCGACATAACGAAAGCCCTGACCCCTCCTTTGAGATTGGTATCAATTTTAAATTCCTTGTTTGGAGTAAGCCATGACCAGAATGTTCTGGAAACGCTATACTTTCCAATACCCAGACTCGCCCATCCAATAAAATCGAAATGGTCACCCTCTGGAATAACACTTATCATATGGTCGTAATATCCTAAGAAACCTGCTTTTGAAAGTCGGGTTCCAGTGAGAACATTCCCACTTATTATCCTGTTATTTCCCTCGGTGATATTTCCACTAATTATTGATTCGACCGCTGCTCCTCTTATAGCTTTGAAATAAGCAGGCTTTAAAACTTCTGATCCGGCTACTGCAATGCTAATGGTATTATCAACTTTCCCCTCCATGAACAATTTGCCCATTCTTACAACTTCAGCAGGGTTTACATGCCAGACAACTTCTCCTTTATTTACGGGATCAATATGATGTATCTGAATACCGGGATTTCCTGCAGGATGAGGTCCTTTAAATTTATGGAGACTTACATTTTTCGCCATGCTATATGTCTCAGTGGCAGGATAAGAGGCATCCACACTCAGGTGAACTTTACCATCGGTAAGTTTAGAAAGTACGTCGATTCCTTTTTGAAACTCAGTTTGAGAATCCTTCAACATAAAATCATAATCGGGAGCGAGTGGCGAAGAATCGAAGCCTGAAATAAAAATTGCTTTCGGACTTAATTCGGGATTCGCAATTACTGCGAATGGCCTTTGTATGATTGAAGGCCACATGCCACTTTCAAGGAGTAACTCAATTATTTGTTCTCTGGATAATTTACCTAAATCGCCGATTTTGAAATCAACAAAGCTATCTGTATCGTCAGGTGCTATAACCACTTCGAGTATCCTCCTTCTTTCACCCCTGTTAACAGAACTGATTTTACCCGAAACCGGTGAGGTAAACTTCACCCTTGGATTATATTTATCGAAAAACAGAGTGCTCCCAACTTTTACTTTGTCATCTACTTTTACAACAAGCTTTGGCATTACTCCTATAAAATCAGTAGGCTTTACAGAATATTCTGAGGCACGTTCGGCCTTTTGATAGATTTTATCCGCTTTTCCCTTTAATTTTATATCCAGACCTTTTTTGATCCTGATAATTTCTGACATAATTAATATGTATTGTTATTAAAAAAACTACGCAAAAATAATTATTTTTCATTTTTAATCTGTCTAAATAAGCAATAATATATAATTATTTAAATAAGTTTACATTTATCCTTGTAAACAGCAGATGTTTGGGAATTTCTGTTATTGAACATAACTTTTAATAATCTTTTTCGTTTTAATCGATATATCCATGATAAAAACAATGCCGAAGATACGCAAATCATTTATAACCGCTTTATTAGTAGTGTTTTACGCCTTTGTTTTAAATGCTCAGGAAAGTTTAAACAAAGATGTGTTAACAACACAGATACATCAGGACAATATAAAATCGGTAATGATGTTCAGGGAAGGATGGAGATTGAGCTACCCAATTACAGAATTAGGTTCGAATGTAAATTTAAAATTGATTTTTGATGATCTGAATGACGAGGTAAAAAGCTATCATTACAAAATTATTCACTGCGATGCAGACTGGACACAGAGTGAGCTTAGTGAATTCGAATACCTTGAAGGATCAAGTTTTCAAAATTATATTCAGGATTATAATTTTTCATTTAACACATTTACAAGTTACATTCATTATGAATTAGAACTTCCCAATGAAGATCTGTTTTTTAAAGTATCCGGGAATTATATCATACAGATTTTTGAAGATTACAATGCTGACAAGCTTGTTTTGAGTCATCGCTTTATGATTACCGAAAAACAAGTGATGGTGAATGCCGATGTAATTAAGCCTGTTCTGTCTGTTTTCAGAGATAATAGTCAACAAATCAATGTTTCAGTAAATTATTCTTCTTTCCCCCTCGACGATCCCTATCAGGATATAAAACTCGTGGTGCTTCAAAATGGCAGGTGGGACAATGCCATCAGGGATCTTAAACCCCTTTTTGATCAGAATAAGCTTTTGGATTATAGTTACCAGATGCAGAATGTTTTTAAAGGTGGAAATGAATTTCGCTGGTTTGATATTAAGAGCCTCAGATACCAGTCGCCCTACATAAAATCGGTCGATTTTGAAGATAATACCCATCATGTTCACTTATTTCCGGAGGAGGACAGATCGCGGAAACAGTATTTTTACGAGGAGGATCTGAATGGTAAGTATTATATTGAAATTCAGGAAGAGCAAAATAATGATACCGATGCCGATTATGTAACAGTATATTTTGAGTTTCCTTCAGAGGAGCCATTATTTGAGGGCGATTTTTATGTTTTAGGAGGACTGTGTAACTGGGAGTTCTCGGAAAAAAACAAAATGATTTATGATGAATCTTCCCAATCTTACAAATTGCAATTGGTTCTGAAGCAAGGTTATTATAACTACCTTATTTGTTCTGCCTTAACTCCGGATTCTCCGGGTGAATTTAATTTTTCTGAAGGCAATCATTACGAAACAGAAAACGATTACATCGTTTTGGTTTATTATAAAGATAAGCGGAGGTATTACGACCGTCTTATTGGTTATCAGATGGTTAATTCCTTACGGAAATGAAAAAGTGGAGTATTCAACTAAAATTGTTTTCTTAAAGATCCGGATTTTCAAAAAGAAAGTACAATATGGCTGTATGGTCTTCAAAAGTTACAGTCCATAAAAAAAATCTCCCTGAAATGGGGTCAGAACAGCTTTGTTTTTTCTATCACAGAAATTATTGTTACCCTGTTTAACAAAGGAAAACAGTATGGTTTATACCCATGCTAAGGCTTAAATTTTCAATATTATCCGTCTAAGGAATTGTGCTTTAGTTAGTGTACCAGTTTTTACTTCTGGACAGAGCCTTATTCCAATTTTCAATTATTGATTTATACTGGCCGGCATCTTTTTCAGGTTCGAAAGTTTTTTCAACTGCCCATTGTTGTTTAAGCTGTTCAATGCTATCCCAGAATCCAACTGCCAATCCGGCAAGATAAGCGGCACCCAGAGCAGTAGTTTCAATTATTTCGGGGCGCACCACTTTTTTTTGTATCATGTTAGATTGAATCTGGAGCAGCAGATTATTGGCTACAGCTCCCCCATCAACTCTAAGTTCAGCGAGGCTGATTCCTGAATCCTCCGCCATTGCATGAATAACATCCATAGACTGCAATGCGATCGATTCCAGTGCGGCCCGGGCAATATGAGCATCTGTAGATCCACGGGAAAGCCCGATAATGGTTCCCGTGGCATATTGATCCCAATGCGGTGCACCCAGTCCTACAAACGCAGGCACGAAATAAACACCCCCATTATCTTTGACACCGGCGGCAAGGCTTTCTATTTCTTCCGATGAATTGATAATATGCAGTTTATCACGGAGCCATTGGACAACGGCCCCTCCAACGAAAATACTGCCTTCCAGAGCATAGTTAACTTCATCGTTAATTTTCCAGGCAATGGTAGTTAGCAAATTATGTTTTGATGAAATAGCTTTTTTTCCTGTATTCATAACCATAAAACAACCCGTACCATAGGTATTTTTGGCCATACCCTCTTCCACACACATTTGTCCGAAAAGAGCCGCTTGCTGATCACCTGCAATACCCGAAATAGCTATTTCCCCACCAAAATGTTCCGATACGGTAGTTCCCATGAGTTCGCTGCTCGATTTTACTTCAGGAAGCATGGAAACAGGAATACCGAACATTTCCAGTAGTTCAGAATCCCATTCCAGAGTATGAATATTGAATAAGAGGGTTCGGCTGGCATTACTAACTTCAGTTATATGACGTTTCCCATGGGTGAGTCGCCAAACCAACCATGTATCGACGGTACCAAAGGCCAGATTCCCTTTCTGAGCTTCTTCCATTGCTCCGGCTACGTTCTCCAGAATCCACCTAATTTTTGTACCTGAAAAATATGCGTCAGCTAAAAGACCTGTTTTCTCTTTAATAATGCTTTCTTTACCTTCTTTCTTAAGTCGATCGCAAAACGATGCTGTTCTCCTGTCCTGCCATACAATTGCATTATAGATTGGCTTTCCTGTTTTCCTGTTCCAAACGAGGGTTGTTTCTCTTTGATTTGTGATCCCAATGGCGGCAATCTCAGAAGCCGTAACATTCTTCTTCTTCATAAGATCGCGGATCACAAATTTCTGGGTTGCCCAAATTTCTTCCGGATCGTGTTCAACCCATCCCGGCTCGGGAAAAATCTGCTCAAATTCCCGTTGGGAAGTCCCGACTATTTTACCGGAATGGTCTACTAATACAGCTCTGTTACTTGTTGTACCGGCATCGATTGCTAATATATATTTACTCATGTTACTAATTTTAAAAAAAAATAAATATAGGTATTTTAGATGATACCAGGGAATTTTGAACTAAATTGCATTATACCGTGTTTGTATTAAATTAATAATCAATGATGTCCGCTAAAATTTATTTAACTTAAAAAGATTGCTTCACTACAATCGGAATAAGGTAGTATTTAATTTGACTTCAAAATAATTTTTTACTGTCGGTGCCGGAATAATCTGCATAAAAAACAAATTATGGAATCCCTTCAAGATTATATACCTGATTTCAAACTGATGATTGTAAAGTGGGTTGGACCGTGGGATTTGAATGATTATATAACATGCATTGAGGGATTTTCAAAAAAAATACTTTCTCTTGATGTTCAGAATGTGATTCAGGATATTACAGATATTGCACACAAAGTCTCTGATGATGATATAAAAGCGCTTATGATTATCAGGCAAATGAAAATAACGCAACATTTTAATGTAGTTTACATCACTGATAAACCCAATCAGGTTGTTTTTTCAGAGTTATACTTAAATGCGCTCCCTGATAAAAGGACACATCAATACTGCACTACAACTAAAAAAGCTCTTGAATTACTTTCAATAAAAATGACCGAAAAGGAATTAAATGACAGGTTTCATTCCCTTGTTAAAGGCTTCAAATAAATATTTTATTGCAGGTGTAAAATTACATTAATTACAAGCCAATGTCGTCGCTTATTTCTCTCATGGCATCAACGGACAAACGCACAAAATCATCCAGACTAATTCCAATTTTCTCGCACTCCATAATATTTTCCCGGCTTACCGAGGCGGCAAAAGCTTTTTGCTTCATTCTTTTAGTGACTGACTTATATTGCACAATTGCCATTTTTTTATCAGGGTAAATGAGAGCTGTGGCATAGATTAATCCGGTTATCGTTTCTCCTGCTGCAAGTGCATGCTGAAATTCAGTAACTCTTTCTTTGCCACTTGCCACCTCGTTATGCATAGCGATGGCATCGATAATATCTGGATCCACACCCTTTTCCTCAAGTATTTCAATGCATTTTATACCATGGGTATACGGATCGGCATTGGTAATTTCAACATCGATATCATGCAACAGTCCTGCGAGTCCATACTTGTCCTCATCCTTGCCTGTTTTCCTTGCAATGCTTCTAAGTACAGCCTCCGAACTAAGGGAATGAATAATCATCTTTTCCGATTTTACATACTCCTTTAGTAACTTAAATGCTTCTTCTCTTTCCATAAAATTTAGTATCAAAAACTGAATAAAATTAACAATCTAAAACAAAACAACGTCAAAAATGACCACAGATAATAAAAAATATGTTAATTTTGTGCGGTTTTAAAAAATTGAAGGATGATAATAAAGGAAGAAACAACAATCGAGGATTTGGTAAGCAAATTACCAGCTTCAGTTATGTATTTATCTGAAAAAGGTATCAAATGTATTGCCTGTGGTGAACCTATTTGGGGCACTCTTAAAGAAGCAGCCAAAGAAAAAGGTTTTGAGAAATCAGAAATAGATGGATTTATTCGTGATTTGAACAAACTAATGGATCAGCTCGACAATTAAAACAAAATTCAGTTAATAAAAAAGCCTGTAAATTAAAATTTACAGGCTTTTTTTTAGTTCAATAAATTAAGAAATTCGTTTAGTAATCCACCCTGAATAATTATTGGCACAGCTGCAAAAAGAATAATCAGAATAATTATAAGGGTAAATCCCAGTAAAGGTTGATTCCTGTCTTTTGAATTTAATTCTAAAGCAACCCGCTTAAAATAGGTTGGCTCATCATTCTCCTTAAAGGCATATAATTCGTGATAAATATTTCCAAAATAGGAGATAAATACAGCGAGAACAAGTCCCCCAAAAATTGACATCCAAATAACCACCAGAAGAAAAGCAACAGGCAGCTGATACAGCATTCCTTTAACATACATAAGCTCGGCAGTCATTTTTAATTCCTCATCCAGTTTATCAGACTGCCATTTCTTATATTCAGCTTCCTTATTTTCGAGCTTAATTTTTGCTGAGCTTAGTAATCTGAAGCTTTCTTCATTTGTTGCACTACTCAGATGATTCACCACAAATCTCAGGGAGTCGATATCATGGGTAAATAGCTGACTTACTCTTCCCACCTCATTTTTTAGTCCAACTATATTCAAGCCTACGGCTTTTTTCCTGTCGGAGTATTCAGGCAAATTAATGAAATCACCCATAACATTCAGAGGAAAGTTTTTATAATAATTAAATCTGTCAATTCTTTCCTCCAGAATATATTTGTCCTTTAATTCAATAGTATAGGTTCTGGCTTCCAGGGTCTGAATACGCGATTCCATAATACCATTCTTTAATTCGAGAGTGAGGCTTACTCCCAAAAAAACTACTACGGCGGGAATGATACTTAATAATACAGCAAAGACTGTTCCGGGAATATGAGCAACCAGATATCTTAGGAACTTTTTCCCAATTACTTCAAGGAATTTTCCTGTATTTTCCAAATTGCTTTCATAATCGGGATTATGAACTATATGTGCAGGCATAAGCACCTTGGTAAAGACCAGAATAACAAATACAAAAAGGAGGACAAGGGAGATAAAGGTATTTACATTCAATGCTAAGCCCAACAAACTGAATCCAATGTTTGGAATCCACCCCAATACGTTGAGAAGAATCTCGGCAATTATACCGATCAGAAATAGTACCACATAAAATAAAACTGCCCTTACCGCTTCAAATCCGCTGTTGAATTTCATCCTCACATTATCAAGACCATCCTCGGCCCTGTTTTCATTCCGTATTGCAGATATCTCAGCATAGCTCCAAACAAGGGGTAACACAGAAAATATCAATCCAATAAAAACCACTCCTTCAATCCCAACCAAACTCCCCAAACCATAAAACAATGCAATTAGAAAGATGGTAAGCACTCCACCCCACAAGGAGATATAATAGTAATTCTTATTAATGGCATGAGACATATTCCTGAATGTGAGTTTATATATCCACCATGGCCACCGGATAAGATAATAAATAACCATTTTGTAAATAAAAACTATTGGCGGAACAAACAGACGGAAAAACCAAATAATGGCATGTATTATCCAGTAAACAATGGTTTTAATCAACAATAAAAAATCGATTACTATAAGAAAGAAAGCATAAACTCCATTAACCGACCAGGCAAGAATATCATAAACAAGACCAAAAAGGCTGAATATCCATTTGAAAAGTAGCCAGAAGCCTCCCTTTTTATTCAGGTGATCGTCGGCCTTTTTTAAGCCATACAAATAGTGGGGCTTAAGACCTGTAATTTTGAAATGAAGAAACGACAATACCAGAAACCCTATTAAAAGGGCGAGAGGTGTCACTGAAAAGATATTTATTCCAGAATAAATACCATCTGCATATTCGAAATTGGTGATGTGTAAAGAAATCATCCAGCGGGAAACCGCAATCATAACAAAAAAAGAAAGCACTAATGCAATTAACTTTTTGATGTAGAGATACGCCTTATCCATTATTTTAGTTTTAGTGTAGTTATAACAATTTTAACACTTTATTTTGAATATGCAAAATTCAAATATCACCAATCGTATTTATTTAGCGACCTCCCGAATAAATTAGTGGTCAATTTACTCTAATAATCCGGACTTTTTTTCCGGGTCAAAACAAAAAAGTTAACTTTAATGCAAATTATACCAATATGAACTTAAAACCCATCCTACCGCTATTGTGTCTTGGAATTACCCCGGCAATGCAATCCTGTTCAGATAAAAGTCAGAACGCTTCCAGACCCAATATAATTCTGATTATGGCTGATGATATAGGATTTTCCGATATCGGATGCTATGGAAGTGAAATTATGACCCCTAATTTAGATGGACTTGCCCAGAATGGATTACGATTCCAATCATTTTATAATATGGCCAAATGCAATCCAACCCGCTCATCCCTTCTAACAGGACTATATACCGGAGGAAACGGGGCTGTTCATATTGCAGATCTTACAAGGCAGGCAGGCTATTTCAATATAATGAGTGGAAAAGAACACTTCGACGAATGGGTTCCCGAATATTGCAAAGCAGAAAATGTATTTGATCATTCCCTGTATTTCTGGGCTACAACAGAATACTTCCTTCCCCCCGGAGGTGAATTTGAGAGACCTTTTTTTCTTGAAGGTAAAGAACTTAATGCTGCTCAGATTGAATATGAAAAGTCTCCCATGTACAAAACAGATTTTATAACCGATTATGCCATGAAGTGGTTGGATGAAGCATTTACCGGGGAGCAACCCTTCTTTTTGTACCTCCCATACCATGCTGCTCATTACCCTTTGCAAGCGAGGCCCGAAGATATTGCCAAATACCGTGGGAAATATAAAAAAGGATGGGATGAATTAAGAATTGAACGATTTGAAAAAATGAAAGAAATAGGAATTATTGATGAAAAAACGATTCTTAGTCCACCTGAAGGAAATATTAACAGGTTCAGGGGTCCAGATGTACCGGCTTACTCCGATTATTACCCCTGGGAAACCCTGAGTGAAGAACAAAAAGACTCCCTCGATCTTGAAATGGCGGTTTTTGCTGCAATGATCGACCGAATGGATCAGAACATAGGAAGGGTTATAAATAAATTAAAGGAAAACAATAAGCTTGAAAATACTTTAATTATGTTTTTGGTCGATAATGGATCTTGCCCCTACTACGCAAATAAAATAACAGATGTTCAGCCGGGGCCAGCCAATTCCTATTGGTCGTTACGTGCCAACTGGGCGAATTTAGGCAATACACCCTTCCGTTTTTACAAGCAATACGGACACGAGGGAGGAAGCCATACTCCATTTATTGCGCATTGGCCGGGTGTAATAAAACCAAATACTATCACTTCTCAAACCGGACATATTGTTGATATTGAACCCACTTTGCTCGATATTTTGAAAATAGATTATCCCGACAGTATTCATGGATATGCAACTATTCCACTGCATGGCACCTCACTTTTGCCTGTTTTTAAGGACCAAGCCAGAGAAGAACCCGAATACTTTATCTCAGGACTTGATCGCCACCGGATGTTTAGAATGGGCGATTGGAAGATAGTAAGGGTGAATAAAGAAGAATGGCAATTGTATAATATTAAAGAAGATCCATCGGAGACCCATGATCTTTCAGTACAATTTCCTGAGAAACTCAAGGAAATGGAATTGAAGTATGAAGAAGTTTGGGCTGATCTTTCTGTGACTGATTAAAATATTTCAAATATTATGTTTCAGGAATTTGATTGATATGATTAAGGGGCGAGGTTTTATGATCCGGTGTTAGTGGAAAAACCGTTACTCAATAAGCGGGGATTCCAATATAGTGAATAACCGTTTGTTATGTAGTGCTATTTTTCCTTTATTCTACTTTCAATATCCATTTGCTCATGAAGAATTCTTGTGATCTCAACTTCATTCTCTTCTAGCATACGGTAAAAAATAATGTGTCTTCCTGCTTTAAACCCCAATAGATTTTTAGTTACGCCTGAATAAAATTTACCTAAGTCAGGGTTAATTGCAACTTCTTTGCAATTTTCTATAAGCATGTTATAGTATTTGTCAGCTTGATCTTCAGACCATTTATTTAAAGTATAATTCCAAATCTGAGTTAAGTCATAAACAGCTTTATTAGTAAATTTGAATTTAGCCATTCAATTTCTTATTTGCTTTTAATTTACTCAAATGTTTCTCAGGATTAAAATCATGTGCAATTCCGCTTTCAATGCCTTCTTGAATAGCTTCTCTTAACGCCATAATCTTGTTTTCTTCCTCTTCTAAAAGCCTTAATCCAGCCCGAACGACTTCACTTGCATTTTTATATCGTCCAGTAGAAATTCTGCTTTTAATAAAATTGTCAAAATAGGTTCCTATTGATATTGAAGTGTTTCTATCCATAATTAATTATTTTTTCTTCAAATATACCAAATATTGGTATAAATGTCAAGCGTAGGTTGTTTTATCCCACTTAACTGAATGACTCAAGTATTATAAAACATAATTATCATAATTTGACATTAAATCAATTGGTTCCATTTTTTTGTGATATGTTGTCTATGGAAGATGATTGGTATTCAGATGTTAGTAATAGTTGTATTAAAGAAAATATAGAAATAAGAGTCCTAAAAACAGGTAATAGTTCATTAATAGACTTTGAATCATATGGTAAACAGAATGAATGGAACTTACTACCAAAACAGCTTAAGCATGGTTTCCTCTTAGGTGTTTCAATAAATAATTCGAATGAGGAAATAATGTACTGGGTTACAACTTGGTAATAAACCTATTGGTACGATTATGGTGTAAAATTTTATAACCCGGTAAAGCTGCAAAAAAACAAACTTGAAATAAGAATTCCATCAAATCAAAACAATCATCTTGAAGAGAGTGCGAGGGCCTGACAAAACGCCCGGCCGAGGGTTCGTTTTGTCTTGAATTTTTGAATACTTTTTTTTCAAGAAAAAAGTATTTGCCTGTCGCGGCATAAGCGACAAAATGAATTTTAAAAGTGTTATTTTAGTATAATACAAGTATTCATAAAAAGAAAAAAAACTTTGGGAACCAATTGGTATGATTACGGCTTCCGATTTTACGATCCTGCAATTGGGAGGTGGAATACCCAGGATCCTCATGCTGAAAACTATCTGAATTGGACTACTTATAATTATGTAGCCAACCCTATTCTTCATACCGATCCTGATGGTCGAATTGTTCCTGTAATCAATGGAGCAATCATACTTGGTAAAGCTGGGAAATGTCCTGTAACAGGACGATTCTGTTAAGAACTTCGGCAGTGAGTTTATAAAGGGCTTTTTTGTATCATACAGTTTTGTTTTATGATTTATTAAAAATCCAAAGTAATACCAGAAAAAAGATTATCTGGATTACAGTATTCCAAAAAAGCGTATCTTTGTATTATGATGGATCGCAATGAAATAAATACACGGATCGTTAAGTACCTTAAGCCATTCGACCCCGAAAAAATTGGCATATTCGGATCTTTTGCCAGAATGGAGGAAAATCCGGGAAGTGATATTGATATCCTGGTAAAGTTTAAGAAAACCATAACATTGCTTCAGCTTGCCCAAATTCATAGAGAACTTTCTCAAATCCTGGGAAAAAAAGTTGATTTGGTTACAGAGCCATCTCTAAAAAATGAACGGCTCCGGGAATACATTTACGCTGACCTTAAGTTCATCCTTTAATGAAAGACGACCGGATATATATTGAACATATACAGAAAAGTATTGAGAGAATTGAATCTTATTTATCCTTGAAAGATCATCATTCATTTTCTGATGATCATTTAACACAGGATGCCGTCGTTAGACAACTGGAAATAATTGGAGAAGCGACTAAAAGGATTTCGATAGAATTCAGAAAGGAGAATCCCCAGGTCCCCTGGCTTGATATGGCTGGGATGAGGGATGTACTTATTCATGATTACATTGATGTGGATCTGGATATCGTATGGAAAACCGCCTCGGAAAGTATCCCCGTCCTTAAACTACTACTCCAAAACCTGAAATATTTAGGGTGAATTTATTCTGGTATGACTACGAAGTTTAGTTCTACAACCCCAAATTAACTCAAAAAACAACCTTGTAAGTCTCAGAATACGAGACTATTACAACTTTTCCGAAAAAACCGTCTACTGATCCGTCAACAAGTAAAAAGTAAACCCGCCTGGAAGGTCGATTCTACGCGGGTTTTTGTTTTTTAATGGTGGTGCCAGCTGGAATAGAACTAATATAATGGAACCATTCCCAACGTAAAACCAGATTCATTCTAAAATCTAGAATCATTAAGCCTTACCCAAATACCTCCCAACATAGTCGGGTACACCCTCTGCCAATGACCTGAATGGCTTAGCATAGCCCACCGATCGCAATTTTTCCATATTTGCCTGGGTGAAGTACTGGTATTTATCTCTAATGTCCTCCGGTGTGTCAATAAAACTAATATTCTCCTTCACACCCATGGCTTTGAAGGTTTGCTTTACCAACTCTAAAAAGGATTCAGCTTTTCCTGTTCCGAGATTGAAGATTCCTGATTTGGGACGGCTCTCCATCAGAAATAAAATTACCTCGCAAACATCTTTAACATATACGAAATCTCTCAGTTGCTCCCCATCTTTAAATTTTGGATTGTGGGATCTGAAAAGTTTCATCTCACCACTTCTCTTAATCTGATTATAAGCCTGAAAAACAACAGATGCCATCCTGCCTTTGTGATATTCATTCGGACCATACACATTAAAAAACTTCAGTCCTGCCCAGTAAAATGGCTTCCTTTCCTGCTTCAGCACCCATTTATCGAAATCATTTTTCGATTCTCCATAAGGATTCAGGGGCTTCAGATCAGGTATAATTTCTTCATTATCGTCATATCCCAACTCCCCATTACCATAGGTGGCAGCCGAAGAAGCATAAATAAGGGGTAAACCGTATTTCACTGAACTGTTCCAGATTTCCTTTGAATATCCCAGATTCAACTCATCGAATATAGCCGTATTGAATTCTGCCGTATCGGTGCGTGCTCCTAAATGAATGATAAACTGAACCAGAGTGTGATTTTTATCCAGCCATTCAATAAATTCAGCACGGTCAATTTTTTTTGAAAATGTTTTGCCCGTATAATTTCTTTGCTTGTCAGCTCTGCTAAAATCATCAACCAAAACTATATCCTTGTAATTCGCTTCATTTAAAGTCTCAAGCATATTGCTTCCAATAAATCCTGCTGCTCCTGTTATGATTATCATTGCGTATATTTTTTTTGTAAAGTTAGTAATTTTTAGGTTTTAGGGAGGGCTGGTTGCTGGTTCCGAGTTACTGGGTGTTGACTCCCTGATAGCAATCTGGATGATTCCTTGATTCTGGATTCTGATTATTCAATAAAATTTGTGATATAGATTGCTCATCTTCAAAGCCATAATCTGTTCCTCCCCACTTTAGGGCGAGGTTAGGAAGGGGTAATATTTGATTCTGGTGTAACTCTTTTCAGTCAATGATATCTCTGCCTGATAGTGGACCTTCCCTTGTTTACTGCTAAACTACATCAAACCTGAAACTATTCCCTACTCCCCCACAAAAATATCCCTATCCTTCAACTCAAACAATCCTGCCTTCTCCCCTTTTGAAAATAATTTCTCCACTGCTTCGCGACCTTTCTTTCCCAAATCGATCGAAAAATCATTCACATATAAATCAATATGCTTATTCACAACCTCGTCTTTGAGATCCTGGGCATGTTGCTTAATATATTGCATGGAAGCATGCCTGTCGCCAAATGCATACTGAATGCTTTCAGAAATCTTCTTCTGAATGTTTATCTTGACTTCCCGGGGAAGATCTCTTCTAACCACAATTCCCCCTAAAGGTATGGGCAAATCGAACTTTTTCTCCCAAAGTTCACCTAAATCGCTCACCAGTTTAAGCCCTTTTTCCTTATAAACAAATCGTGTTTCATGAATTACCAATCCGGCATCGACTTCATTGCTTAATACGGCTTCTTCAATATCAGAAAAAAGATATTCGCTTTTATTTTTCACTTCTGGGAAAAGTATTGATAACAGAAAGTTTGCCGTGGTCATTTTCCCCGGAATGGCCATTTTTATATCAGACAGTTCATCTGGATAAATTTTCCTTTTACTTATAATTAAGGGTCCGTTTTTATATCCAAGCGCACTCCCCGAACTCATTAATTGGTATTTTTCTGAGATGGCAGGATACGCGGCATAAGATATTTTGGTAATATCCGGACTTCCTTCTACAGCCATTTTATTCAATTCCTCGATATCGGCCAGATGTACATCCAATGAAAAATCTATTCCCTTCAACCTCTTATTAACCAAGGCATCGAACATAAAAGTGTCGTTCGGACATGTGGAAAAGGCTATATTAAATTTCCTGTAACTCATTCAATAATTTATTAATTTCTTCGCCGAGAGTCATCAGACTCCCTTTCAAATCCCATTTCGTTTTATCCCTTTCCCCAACAAAATTAGAAACCGATCTGAGTTGTAAACATTTTTTATTCTCCATCAAACATGTATAAAAAAAGGCTGCTCCTTCCATGGTTTCAATATCAGGATTATTTTCAGCTTGAAGCTTATTCAACGAATCCGGATCAGAGTATATTTTATTTACTGTAACAGCGGTGACTCCCGGAAGTTCAGAAACAATGTCAGAAAACGATCCCGGTGACTCATGCAGGAAACCTGATTTAAAAGGATAGGACTCAGGATCGATAAGCCCCATTTTAAATAAATCCTTAAATACACCGCCTTCATCCACTCCTGTATCAGCAAAACAATCTTTTTTTACCCTAACCACGGTGCAGGGCAATAATTCCTCAGAAAAACTTCCTGCTATTCCTGCATTAATAACCAAGTCATAATCAACCTGTTGAAGCTGTTTTGTCAAAAAATAACTTGTGCTAAAGATTCCCGGATCAGAATGAAAGAAATCGATGCTATTGGAACTTATATTTATTGTAGAAAGACGTCCTTTTCCATCCACATTATTATCAATTTTTTCCAAAACCCCTTTCATCTCCAAAGCTGAGCTCATAAAAATAAGAATCTTCATTTTCAATAATTTATTCGGGTCTTAATACGTTAAAATCTTGTTTTTTTTACTAATATCGGTCAAAATTACTATATAAAAGCTTTTCTTTGTATGATTTTTATTTAAAAGTGAAAGTTAATAATTATGATCTATATAACACGTCGCGAAAGATTTAGTGCTGCGCACAGACTTTATAACGAGGATTGGGAAGATCAGAAAAATGAAGCCGTTTATGGACTGTGTTCAAATCCACTGTGGCATGGGCATAATTATGATATGTGGGTTACGGTGAAAGGGGAAGTTGATCCGGTTTTGGGATATCTTTGTGATTTGAAAGAATTATCTGAAATTATTAAGAAAAATATAATCTCAAAAGTCGATCATAAAAATCTGAATCTGGAGGTTGAATTTTTGAAAGGTAAAATGGTTTCGACTGAAAACCTTGCCATCGGAATATGGAATGAACTTTTGCCCCACATTGAAGCTCTTGGAGTAGAGCTGCACTCTGTAAAAATACAAGAGACAGAAAATAATTTTGTAGAATATTTTGGATAATAAATACAACAGGATGAATTTTGAAACAAAAGAACCAAGAAACGACGAAAATAATGGCTATGAAAAAATAGAGCGTTTCGATAATGAATCAACCCAAAGACTTGCAAAAAATTATAGCGAGGTTTTGGATCATATCGGAGAGGACAAAAATCGTGAAGGACTTTTAAAAACGCCGGAAAGAGTTGCCAAAGCTATGCAATTCCTTACCAATGGTTACAGCATTGACCCCGCAGAAATCCTAAGGTCTGCGATGTTTAAGGAGGAGTATCAACAAATGGTAATTGTAAAAGATATTGAGATTTACTCCCTTTGCGAACACCACATGATCCCATTCTTTGGGAAAGCGCATATAGCCTATATTCCTAATGGATATATCACCGGACTTAGTAAACTGGCAAGAGTTGCTGAAGCATTTTCGCGGCGCCTCCAGGTTCAGGAACGTTTAACAGTTCAAATCAGGGATTGCATACAGGAAACTCTTAATCCTCTTGGAGTAGCTGTTGTAATTGAAGCCCGGCACTTATGTATGATAATGAGAGGGGTGCAAAAACAAAACTCCATTACAACAACCTCTGCTTTTACCGGCGAATTTTTACATAAATCGAATACCCGGGAAGAGTTTATTCATTTGATTAATTCAAAACTACATTAGATTACATTTTTATTGAATACGCGACTTAATACTTACAGTTGATGTATTTTTTGAATTATTTTCTGCATTATTAATATTTATTCCCTTATTTTTGTAAATCAATTAAAAATTATGAAGGCATTTGTTTTTCCAGGTCAAGGGGCACAATTTGTTGGTATGGGCAAAGATTTGTACGAAAGCAGTACTGAATTAAAAGCTATGTTTGAGCATGCAAATGATATTCTGGGCTTCCGTATTACCGACTTAATGTTTTCCGGAACTGATGAAGATCTGCGTCAGACCAAAGTTACCCAACCTGCTATTTTTCTGCATTCAGTAATTTTGGCTAAAAGTCTTGGCAATACTTTCAAACCCGAAATGGTTGCCGGACATTCTTTGGGTGAATTTTCAGCATTGGTTGCCAATGGAACCTTAGGTTTTGATGATGGATTAATTCTGGTTTCAAAAAGGGCTCTGGCTATGCAAAAAGCTTGTGAGATTGAGGCTTCAACCATGGCTGCCATTTTAGGTCTCGATGATGATATAGTTGAGAAAGTATGCCGGGAAATTGATGAGGTAGTTGTACCTGCAAATTATAACAGCCCTGGTCAGATTGTAATTTCTGGCTCTATAAAAGGAATTGATCTGGCTATTGAAAAGTTAAATGAAGCGGGAGCCAGAAGGTGCGTTAAGCTTCCGGTTGGTGGCGCTTTTCACTCACCCCTTATGGAACCGGCAAGACAGGAACTTGCAAAAGCCATTGAAGATGCTCCATTCAATAATCCGGTGTGTCCTGTGTATCAAAATGTAAATGCACATCCTTCGTCCGATCCTGCAGAAATTCGTAAAAATCTGGTAAGCCAGCTTACATCACCTGTCCGCTGGACACAAACCATTCAGAATATGATAAAAGATGGAGCACTTTCATTTACAGAATTGGGTCCCGGAAGTGTATTACAGGGATTAATTAAAAAAATTGACAGAACTACTACAACAACAGGAATATAAAAACTGCCTCATATAACAGTATAGGGGCTTTTTGCCCCTTTTTTTGTTTGAATACACAAAGGGTGCAAAAACAACATTATAACTAAGAAAAATACAAGGAAATGAAAGTTCTAAAATTTGGTGGCAGCTCGGTCGGTTCTCCCGAATCGATAATGAAGGTTATTGATATTGTAAACAAACAACAAGCTGATACTATTGTTATTGTTTCTGCCTTTCAGGGGATTACAGACCAAATCCTTAAGATAAGTGAAGATGCTGTTCAAGGAATAGAAAGTTATAAAAGTGAAGCAGAAAACATCCGGCAAAGACATCTTACTGCTGTTGAACGTTTGGTATCGAAAGATAAATTAGATGCAGTACGTCAGCACACCAACCGGCTCATTAATGAAATGAACGATTTGTTGTACGGAGTCTTTCTGGTGGGAGACCTTAGTCTTAAGACGAAAGACCATTTACTTAGTTTTGGAGAACGACTTTCTTCCTTTATCATTGCTAATGCCTTTGAAAATGCCCAATGCATTGATATGCGTAATTGCATTTCAACAAACAGCAAACACGGAAATGCTCAGGTAGATTTTGAAACTACGAATAAAAACATCACTGAATCATTTAAGAATTTCTCAGGAATAGCCGTTTTACCGGGATTTATAGCTTCAAACAAAAAAGGACAGATCACCACCCTTGGAAGAGGAGGCTCTGATTATACTGCGGCCATCGTTGCCGCCGCAGTTAAGGCCGAAATTCTGGAAATTTGGACTGATGTTGACGGATTTATGACCGCCGATCCGAGAAAAGTGAGTAAAGCTTATGTTATTGACGAACTCAGCTATTCTGAAGCATTGGAATTATCTCATTTTGGAGCAAAGGTTCTCTATACCCCTACGCTTCATCCGGCATACATTAACAATATTCCCATTAAAATAAAAAACACTTTTAATCCGGGAGCCAAAGGTACGCTTATCAGCCAAAAAGGCGGAAACAATAACGGCAGCCTGATTAAGGGAATTTCATCGATAGACCAGGTCGATCTTATCAGCCTTCAGGGAAGCGGTCTTCCCGGTACCACAGGCACTTCAATGAGGTTATTTACAGCTCTGGCTAAAGAAAACATCAATATCATTCTTATTACACAGGCTTCATCCGAGTTCTCCATAAGTTTTGCGGTGAGTCCGGCAGATACAGCAAAAGCTGAAAAAGCCATCTTTAACGAATTCCAGATGGAAATTGAAATTAAGAAAATCATTGATCTGAAAATCGAAATGGGGCTGTCCATTATCGCCATTGTAGGTGAAAAGATGAAAAATACCCCAGGGATTTCTGCCAATCTGTTTTCCTCTCTGGGAAAAAATGGTATTTCTGTGGTGGCTACGGCTCAGGGTTCTTCAGAGCTTAACATCTCGGTTGTGATACGGTTTTCAGAACTTAAAAAAGCACTGAATTCTATCCATGAAGGTTTCTTCCTCAGTCATATTAAGGAATTACACTTATTTTTTGTAGGGACCGGAAATGTGGGACAAAAACTTCTAAACCAAATGGAAGCCCAAAAAAAGAATCTGTTGGAGAACCTCAGCCTGAATATTAAATTGGTTGGTCTGAGTAATTCAAGGAAAATGTTAATTACTGAGGATGGTGTCGATTTAAAAAATTGCCTTACTGAATTAGACCGGGGCGAAAAAGCCGACATTAATACATTCATCAAACGAATTAAGGAGCTAAATCTCAGAAACTCAGTATTTGTTGATTGCACTGCCAGCGAGGAAATTGCAGCACAATATATACATATCTTTAATCAGTACGCATCTATAGTTACCGCAAATAAAATAGCATGTTCTTCCGATTATTCACAGTATGAAAGTCTGGTGGCAAAAGCAAGAGAAAAGGGTGTAAGGTTTTTATTTGAAACCAATGTGGGAGCAGGTCTTCCCATCATTAGCACCCTTAACGATCTTATAAAAAGCGGGGATAAAATTATTGGATTGGAGGCTGTGCTTTCCGGTACATTGAATTTCATTTTCAATACCTTGTCTGAAAAAATTAGTCTGAGCGATGCCGTAAAACTAGCTATGGAAAAGGGTTTTTCAGAACCCGATCCCAGGATAGACTTGAGCGGCAAAGATGTGATGCGTAAACTTTTAATTCTTAGCCGGGTCTCCGGTTATAAAATGGAAGAGAAGGATGTCAATTTAATGCCTTTTCTTCCAAAATCGTGTTTTATGGGTAATCTTGATACTTTCTGGTCTGAAATTGAAAAACTTAATCCACAGTTTGAAGAAAAAAGAAAAGCTCTGGTTAAGGAGAATAAGAAATGGCGGTTTGTGGCCAGTCTGAAAGAAGGAAAAGGCTCCGTTGAATTGGTTGAGTTGAGTGATAATCATGCTGCTCATCGCCTGGAGGCCAGTAACAACATTATACTAATAACCACAGAAAGATATAAAGACGATCCTATGATGATACAGGGATACGGAGCTGGTGCGGAAGTAACTGCAGCTGGAATTTTTGCAGATATAATCAGAATCGCTAAAGTTTAAAAAACAATTATGATCGAGGCAGTAATATTTGATATGGATGGGATTTTGATCGATTCTGAAACTTTCTGGCAGGAAACAGAACGCACCATTATGAAAGATTATGGTATTGAGATAAAAAAAGAGATGCAAAAGGACAGCTTTGGATTGTGTACCGCCGAGCAAATTGCTTTTTGGTATAATTATAAACCCTGGCCGAATCCTGATTTTGCAGAAATAGAAAAAAACTATGATGGAATAATGCTGAATTATTTTAATACCCGGCTGGAACTAATGCCCGGTGTTACATATATTCTTGATTTTTTCAAAAAGAAGGGTCTTAAAATTGCCCTGGCTTCTTCTTCCAATCTGGTTCTTATCGAAGCCTTTGTGAAGCGTTTTAATTTAGGCCATTACTTCGATGTAATTCATTCTGCAGAGAATGAGGAATATGCCAAACCACACCCTGCAGTTTATATTGGAACGGCAAAAAGACTGAGTATTAATCCAATGAACTGTATGGCCATTGAAGACAGTATTCACGGTGTAATTTCGGCAAAAGCCGCCAGGATGAAAGTGGTTGCTATTCCTGATAAAGTTCATTATCATTATCCTGAATACGTAATAGCCGACCTAAAGCTAAAAAGTCTGAATGAACTTGGTGAAAAGGAATTTAATAGCATTAACAACCATAAGATATAGGAAATGAGTGATTCCATAAGAATAGCTGCCCCGGCAACGGTGTCGAATGTTGGACCCGGATTCGACCTGATGGGTTTTGCTTTAGAACAGCCTCTTGATATTCTGAAAGTAAAGCGAAATAAGCAAAATACCATTCGAATTTTCAATGAAAGTGATGCAACTATTCCATTAGATCCTTTCAAGAATGTATCATCAGTCGCAATAAAGTCTCTGCTCGATACGCTGCAAATTAATGAGGGCTTCGATCTTATTTTTGAAAAGAAAATTAATCCCGGGTCAGGAATAGGATCAAGTGCAGCAAGCTGTACAGCAGCCGTTTACGGAGTAAATCAACTTCTTGGGAAGCCAATGGAGACTGAAAGCCTTATCGATTCTGCTCTTGCCGGCGAATTTATTGCCAGCGGGAGTTTGCATGCCGATAATATTGCACCTGCATTGCTAGGCGGATTTATTTTAATCCGTTCCTATAATCCGATAGACATAATTAAACTTACTTACCCTAAAAATCTTGTTTGCACTCTGGTTCACCCCGATCTGGTAATAAATACAAAGGAAAGTCGTAAACTTATCCCCGAAAAAATTGAACTTAATGCAAGCATTGCACAATCGGGTAATATCGCGGCTCTTGTTGCCGGACTAAACACCAACAATTACGCCCTGATTGGCAGATCATTGATTGATAAAATTGCAGAACCACACCGGTCAAAGTTTATTCCGGGCTACGATATATTAAGAAAACGTCTGAGTGATTGTGGAGTTTTGGGAATGAATATTTCAGGATCAGGACCCTCGGTTTTTGCCTTGTCAGACAATCCTGAAACAGCAGCGAAAGCAGCGAAAATAATGGAAGATACATTTCTTGAAAATAACATAAAATCAGTAACATACGTATCCGGCGTTTCGCAAGTGGGGACCCGGGTGCTGGATTAATCCCTGATAAAAACAGGGTTTAATATATGGTATTAAACCCCAGAGTAGAACTCTGGACACTTTTTTACGATGCAGAGCATCGGGGAACCGAGTTTACGAGCTCGGCGCAGCCAATTAAACCACTGCCTTCGCGTCCACCGAAGCGAATGTGAAGGCGGATTAAAATGTGTTGAAATTTTGAATTTGAGATCCTGATTATTGGACGCAAAATGATTCAAAGTTTACAAAAAGAAAGTAAAGACAAAGACCATGAACTATTACAGCACAAAAAACAAAAATAATACGGTAGGTCTGAAAGAAGCCATTTTTAAAGGATTACCCGATGACGGAGGGCTTTTTATGCCCATGGTAATTCCTGTAATGGAGAAGGCATTCATACATTCCATAAAAAAACTCAGCCTTCAGGAAATTTCTTTCGAGCTAAGCAAGAAGCTTTTTGGGGATGATATTCCATCACAAAAACTTAAAGAAATCGTTGATGAAGCCCTGAATTTTGAGATACCCCTTATAAGAGTATGCGACCATATTCACAGTCTTGAGCTTTTTCATGGTCCTACCCTTGCTTTTAAAGACGTTGGCGCCCGGTTTATGGCACGGATACTTTCTCATTTTATAGCTGAAAACGAAAACGATATCCATGTACTCGTAGCCACCTCAGGCGATACCGGAAGTGCGGTGGCAAATGGTTTTCTTGGAGTGGAAGGTATTACTGTGCACGTATTATATCCAAAAAATAAGGTTAGCAAAATGCAGGAAAAGCAATTTGCCACCCTGGGGCAAAACATCAGAGCCATTGAAGTTGAAGGGAATTTTGACGACTGTCAGCGACTGGTAAAAACGGCCTTCAACGACAAGGATATGGAGGGTGCTGTTTCATTAACTTCAGCTAATTCTATTAATCTGGCCAGGCTCCTTCCTCAATCTTTTTATTACTGGCATGGGTGGAAACAGCTGGCAAATAATGAGAATACGGTTTTTTGTGTACCTAGTGGAAACTTTGGAAATTTAACAGCCGGTCTTATTGCTCAACGAATGGGATTGCCAGCAAAGCACTTTATTGCAGCTACCAATATAAATGATATAGTTCCCAACTACCTGATTAAAGGAAAATATGAACCCCGGGCATCGGTATCTACCATAGCAAATGCCATGGATGTGGGTGATCCGTCAAATTTCTCCCGCATGCTCGATTTATTCGATTCATCTCAGGAGAAAATGGCCGGTTCTATCAGTGCTTTCTCTTATAAAGACGAGGAGATCAGGGCAAGCATTAAAAAGGTCTATAAGGATTATAATTACATTTTAGATCCGCATGGAGCCATAGGATTCAAAGCTTCTCAGGAATATTTGAAAAACAATCCTGAAAATGAAATTATTTTCTTTGAGACAGCCCACCCGGCTAAGTTCGCAGAAAATGTAGCGCCAGAAATCAACAGACAACCTGAAATTCCCCAAAGACTCAAATTATTTTTAAGCAGAGAAAAGTCTTCCATCCCACTAAGCAATAATTATAAAGATTTCAAAGAATATTTAAAGACACTGGCATAAAAGAACACCGGACTATCTGAGGGATGGTCCGGTGTTGAATTTGTAAGCTTTTCCTAAGTTCAATTGTTAATACAAGCCCTGATCGAGCATTGAATTGGCCACCTTAAGAAATCCTGCAATATTGGCACCCTTTACATAATCGACATAACCATCGGGTTGAGTACCGTATTTCACGCAGTTTTCATGAATGTTAGTCATAATATGATGCAGTCTTGAGTCAACCTCATCACTATGCCAGTTTATTTTCATTGAATTTTGAGCCATCTCCAAACCAGAGGTTGCAACCCCTCCGGCATTTGAAGCCTTACCTGGTGAAAATAATACTTTGTTTTTCTGAAGCACTTCAATAGCTTCAGGAGTACAAGGCATATTTGCGCCTTCAGTAACACAGAGACAACCATTCTTAACCAGCATTTCAGCGTCTTCCTTATTGAGTTCGTTTTGTGTGGCACAAGGCAGTGCTATATCGCAAGGAACTTCCCATGGATGCTTGCCCTGAACAAATTCCACTCCTTCGAATTCATAAGCATAAGGCTTTACTATATCTTCGTTGGTAGCTCTCAGCTCCAACATATATTCAATTTTTTCTCCGCTTATACCTTCAGGATCATGAACATAACCATCGGGACCAGAAATAGTAATGACTTTCCCTCCAAGTTCAGTAACTTTTTGAGCCGCACCCCAGGCAACATTCCCAAAACCGGAAATAGCAACTTTCTTCCCTTTCAGATCCTGATTAATGGTCTTCAACATTTCCTGAGCAAAATAAACTACGCCAAATCCTGTAGCTTCAGGTCTGATTAATGATCCACCCCAGTTAATCCCTTTACCCGTTAAAACACCTGTATTTTCTCTGGCAAGTTTGCGATAGGCTCCGTATAGGTATCCGATCTCTCTTCCACCCACACCGATATCTCCTGCAGGAACATCAGTATCCGGGCCGATTATGTGCCATAATTCCATCATAAAGGCCTGACAGAAACGCATTACTTCACGATCTGACTTACCTTTTGGATTAAAGTCTGATCCACCTTTAGCTCCTCCCATAGGAAGGGAAGTAAGACTATTCTTAAATATTTGTTCAAAACCAAGAAATTTCAGAATACTTAAGTTTACGCTTGGGTGAAATCGCAGTCCGCCTTTATAGGGACCGATGGCATTATTAAACTGGATTCTGTATCCCCTGTTCACATGAATCTTTCCCTGATCATCTTCCCAGGGAACTTTAAACATCAATACCCTGTCGGGCTCGACTAATCTTTCGATAATTTTTGCTGACTCGAATTGTGGGTTATCATTATAAATTTCTTCAATTGATTCCAGCACTTCTTTTACAGCCTGATGGTATTCTGTTTCACCAGCAGATTTTTTGATTAGCTCATTCATTAAAAGATCAACATTCATAGCTTATTTTTTTTAAGAATTACTTTTTAAAGAAATAAATCAGGTCTAAACGGCCATGTAAAATTGAATTTATTAGTGAAGATATCCAAATTATACAGCCTAATAAATATATGATTTTAAGCATGTTAAAAATGTGATTAAAATCATTTCTTTTTAGTAAAAAACAAATTGGTTTTTATTCAATTTCCCCACAATCAGGTTTATAAATTACTCCCTTGGTATTTCTGCCGTCAATAATTATCTTCATTTCCTTTTCAAAACGAATATGTCTTACATACTGATCCTCATAACAAGCTTTCTTACTATTCAGAAAGTCGATATCATAAACGCCATCATTAATAAATGGATTAATGGTGAGATAGCCTACACCGAAGGAGGTAAGGTTTTGGAAAAAGTGGGTACCCTGACTCGGATCAATCCTGTAATTTGCCAGCCCTGATTCAACTATGATGCGAGCCTCAGAAATCTGCGCCCAACTAATCGGAATCCCCAACCAGGGATCAGAAGAGCCCCATCTTCCCGGACCTACCAGAACATAATTCCGGCCCATTTCCTTAAATTTATCGTTAATGTTATCAATTATCGAAGCGATCTTAGAATTATTTGCTGCCTCAAACTTCTCGGGCCTTACATAAACAAAATCGAAAATACCTGTGAATTCGCCGTTTCCAAGTGCTGAATTTGAAAATATTAATGCTTCGGACTCGTCTATATCCCCCATCTCAAAAATTTTGGTCTGATCATTCTCCACGATGGGTCTGATTTGCAAAAAGTTAAATATCCCGGGCAGTCCTTTTTTAACATTCAAATCCACCGCGAATTCAATTTCAATGGGCAGATTCATTTCTTTTTGTCCTACTTCCAAAAGCGTTGATAAAATTTCTGCCAGGGGAAACACTTCATGCTTTAATACATTGGAAAAAGAAATCACCTTTTTGGCCTTATCTGAGTAACCATCGCGAACCATATTTGTATCGTAATCATAATATGATATGGCATGCTTCAGGGAAGGATCATTTTTAGCTTCTCTTATCCTCAACTTTTTGAGATTTATTGCATCATTTGTTGAGGTAACAAAACTATCGGAGTTTAGGTCGAGAGCATAGAAATACTTCTGGGTATCCCTAAGAATAGTTTCGGGTGAAGAAAGTTGTAAAATATTTCTTGGGAAACGGGGCGAGAACCTTAGGGATATACCTCCGTCAACAATATATTTACCCAAACCATAGGCGATATTGCATATCCCATCGGCTGGTTTTTCAGGTCCAACTGGATAAAAATTAATGGATCGGGCTACTCCGGATATGGTAGGATAAAATAAATTATCGGTGGTAGTTCCACATACTTCCTGAAGAATAATACCCATTTTTTCCTCGTCGATAACATTAGAAGTTGCCTCCATATATGCTTTACTCGATCTGTAATAGACACAAGCATAAACAGACTTTATCGCATCAGAAAGCATTCTGATGGTAAGCGCATGGTCAGACTTGACACAAGGGATCATGTAAGTTGAATAAACTCCGGCAAAAGGCTGATAATGACTGTCTTCAAGTTTGGATGAGGATCGTATGGCAATAGGATTACTTATTACAGATACAAATGCATATAAATCCTGATGAAGCCATCCGGGCAATTTCGCTTTAATAAAATGATTCAGGATTTCCTCATCACTTAAATCGGAAAGTCCAATTTTGTACAAATCATTATTTTCCATAAACTCATCGAAAACATCTGTACTAAGAACCACGGTGCGGGGAATGGTAATTAAAGCATTATTAAACTTATTAAACAGATTATGTTTTTTAATAACGGAATTCACGAATGCCAGACCTCTTGCTTTTCCACCAATTGAGCCCTCGCCGATTCTTGTAAATGTAAGGTATTCATCGTAATTAGATTTATCAAACTCAGCAATTACACCTCTGCCCTTGCTTATTCTGAAACTTGCAATAGCTTCATAAATGTAATTCCTGATATCGTCAAGTTTCTTAAAATCTTCCGCTCTCAAATATTTAAGAAGCTGAGCCACAGGAAAAATTGCCCGCGCGTTTAGCCACTTTGAGAAATCATTCTTTGAGATATGATATTCCAAAACATTGTCGGGAATTTCAAGTATTAGTTGCTGCAATGCTTGCAAATCTGCAGCGCGACTTAATTCTTTAAAAGTATTAGGGTCTCTGAATATAAACTCACCAAATGCAAAATTCCTGATAATAAAATTTCTCAATTCTATAGAAAGCGTTTTGGAGTATTTGTGAAGGAAACCAACGTTTAACTCCTGGGCAGCAATTTGATTAGACACATCCGATGATTGCAAAAGGAAGGGAATATATGGATCTTCTTCTCTTACCACCTTACATAACTTTAGTCCTTCTTTGGTTCTGGCATCCCGCTCATTGTTCACCTTAAAACTTACATCTGAAATAATCCCAAGTACATTTTCTTTATACTTTTTATAAAGAGCCAGAGCCTCATCATATGTTTTGGCAAGGAGAATTTTTGGTCTTCCCCTCATACGTAACATTTTCTGGTGTTCATTTAAAGCCTCCTTCATAAATTCCCTCGATTGCTTCAGAATAATTTTATAAAGCAATGGAAGATATACAGAGGTGTATCTAATAGAATCTTCAACAAGAATAATTGTTTGTACCCCAACTACATCAACATCGTACTCTGCATTCATTTTGTCTTCTATCAGTTTTATGATTGCCAGCAGAAGATCGGCATTCCCCAGCCAACAGAAAACATAATCAATCCCTGAAAGGTCCTCATTCTGTAACTTCAAAGACACCTCCCTGTTGTAGTGGGTAAGCACTACAATTGGAATTTTAGGAAATGATTCTTTTATCAGTTTGGCCAGATCAAAAGTATCTACATCTCCAATATTTAACATCTCGAGGATGAGATCCACTTCCTCGCGCTCAAGAACTTCGAATGCCATTTTTGCACTGCTGGCTTTCACAAAAACAGGGGGGTATCTAAGATTAAGCGATACATATTCATTAAAAATCTGCTCATCGATTCTACCATCCTCCTCCAACATAAAGAAGTCGTAATTACTGCTGATAATTAATACGGTTCGGATACGTTTTTGCATTAAGCCACCGAACTCAGTCATACTAAAATCCAATGAGGGCAAATCAAAAGCATTATGTTTTAAATGAAGAGGCTCTTTCATATTTACAATTCTGAAATCTTTTTTGAATAAATATCTTTATATATTACTGAAATCCGTTTCTTACCATCCATAAGTACACAGAGAGGTTCTTTAAAGCGTACATGTCTTAAATACTTACTTTCTTCAACCAATTCCTGTTGTTTAATGTAATCCCAGTCAATGAACTCATTTACAGCAGAATATTGGATTGATAAATAACCAATATTCATTGAAGTGACATTATGGAAAAAGTGAGAGCCAAGGGACGCATCTAATGGGAAATTTGGCAAACTTGTTTCTATAATAATTCTTGCTCCGGAAATATCTGCCCAACCTACCGGAATCCCAATAAAAGGATCCCTCGTTCCCCATCTGCCGGGACCAATGAGTATATATCTGAGATTTTCGTTTAGAAGTTTATTATTTATGCGGTTAATCTCTGTCACTACGTCTTTCGTTTTCATCTTATCAAAATGCTCCTCTCTTACATATACCAAGTCGCTGATGTTATTAAGCTTGCCATTTCCCATGCTTTTTTCAGCAAAAACAATAAGTTCTTCCTTTTTTAATGAGTCAAGATCGATTGAATATTCTTCGCTACTGCCAAGTAAAGGTTTAATTTGAAGAAGATAAAAAGAAGGTTTTCCGTTCAACGATTTATTCAGATCTAAGCCATATTCTATTTCTACCGGACAACCTAAAGCTTCTTTACCTATATCGAGAATAAAATTTATGGTTTCAGACAGAGGTGCATAATTGTATTTTAGGATATCAGCAAAATCGATAATTCTTGGCCCGTAGGTATCTAGCCCGGGCATAATTCTATCATTATCAGGATCGTAGACAGATGCTATATGATTTAAAGTTCCGTGCTTTTCAGCTTCAGAAATGCTTAAGCGAGATAAATTATTTTCAGAACCGCCATGCAAAAGGTCAAGATTCTGTTTATGTAAATCGAGAGCAAAAAAATCAACCTGTGTATCGCGAAGCAAAATTTTGGGTGTATTGATCTCCAGATTGGGATATTTAGGTGAAAAACGGTGGGCCTTTTCACCACTAACCACATAGTGACCAAGTCCGAGAGCCGCAATGGCAAAGCCATCCTCAGGCTCCATATGAGCTACAGGATAATAATTATGCGACTGTGCCGTTCCGCTAATATGAGGATAAAAATAATTTTCGTATTGATTTCCTACGACTTCCTGAATTACGATTCCCATTTTTTCTTCTTCCAGCTTATAATTTATTGCGGTAAAATAGGATCTTGATTCATTCGAATATATGGAGGCATAAACTAATTTAATGGCATCGGTCAGTTGTGAAAATCTAATGTCGAAATCAACATTATTATTTGGCAAAAAGAATGTTTCAAAAATTCCTGCAAAAGGTTGAGTGGTACTATCTTCCAACAAACTTGAGGACCTTATGGCCAAAGGTTTAGTTTCAATTTTCAAAAGTGCCTTCAACTTTTTTTCCAGATGATAGGACAATTCCCCTTTAATAAACATTTCTTTTATCTCTTCATAGCTGTAATCTCCATGAATAATGTCATGTAGGTTATTCTTTTCCAGGAATATATCAAACTCATCTGTTCCAATGAAGGAAGTTCGTGGGGTACGTATATTTATGTTTTCAATCAAATCTGAAAAATTCAGATTATAGATTAAGGTATTAATAAATGCCAGTCCTCTCCCCTTTCCACCCAGAGCTCCCATTCCAAGACTTACAATATTTGTTTCATCCAAAAGGGCCGATTCTTCAAAATTTACTATTTTTCCCGTATTGGATTCGTTCCTGTATTTTTTGATAGCATATTTCAGATAATTTCTGAATTCATTCGGATCTTCAAAATCAGAAACTTTTACAGGATTAATCAGCTTCGCTATTTTTATTTCGCCCCTGGCCATAAGCCACAGCGAAAAATGATTTCTTTTTCCATGGTAAATTAAGGATTCCAGAGGAACAGTTTCTATCTGTTTTTCAAATTCCCTTAATGATCTGGCTTCTGCAATTTTTCTTCCACCCGGATCCCTGTACTCAAAGTTCCCAAATCCGAGATGATGACTGATAAAGCTTTTTATATCCTGGATTAAAGTATCGGAATTTTTATTGATGAAAATAGACTTCAACTCAAAAGCCAATTTTGAATTTTGATTATCGGATGATTGAATAACTGTGGGCAATGCCGGGTATTGACTTTTTACTTGTTTTACCAGTTGAAATCCTGCCTGATCGTCTAATTTCCCTTCCTTGAAGAATTTTACATCGGTAATTAAACATAATATGCTTTCACCATAATTTTTTATAATTTCCATTGACTCTTCATAGCTTGTTGCTAAAAGAATTTTGGGGCGTGCCCGCAGTCTTAAAACCTTGAACAGGTCATCGGTAGAAACGTCATCAATAATTCGTTTGGTCTGATCCATAACAGAATTATATAATAAGGGCAGGTAGCGCGAATAATACTTTTCTGAATCTTCAACCAGCAGAATTACCTTAACGAGTCCAATCTGGGTATCGTTCTCAACATTTACCCGATCTTCCAAAAGCTTGACCATGGCAAAGAATATGGTTGAGTCACCATTCCAAACGAAAAGTTTATCTATGTAATAAAAGTTTTCTTTCTTAGATTTAAAAGTACTTACCTCAAGATTGTTATTCAATAGCACATATACCGGTATATAGGTAAACTCACTTTTTATTGTTTTAGCAAGCTTTAAAGGCGTTACCCTGTCACTGCCAATCATGAGTATAACCAGATCGTAATGCCTTTTATTTAGTTGAATCAATGCCTCGTCGTAATTTGAAACTCCTGTTACTCTGGGCATGGAAGTTAAATTCAGCTGGTGGTACTCTCCAAGAATATGCTCTGAAAATCTACCTTCTTTCTCAATAGAAAAAGCATCGTAAAGTGTGGCTACTAACAGTATCTCCTTAACTTTATATGGCATAAGATCATGAAAAATATCACGATTGGCATTTTGTTTATTCAAAAATTTTTGAAGCAACTTCCTGTTGGTCAAATCTGCAGGCTTTTTAAATTCGCCTACTTCAGGATCAACTTGTGCACCCAGATTGGATTGCCGTAAAATTTTCTTTGCTTCCAGAGTATTGAGGTAATTACAAATAATAGTGGCAAGATTATCTATTAAATTTCTCTCTTCGAGCAAAAAAGGTCCTTCATCTGAATCGGCAAACTTTTTCAGATAGAAGATATCTATTTCGCCAATGAAATTGTCGATGGTTGTAAAAGATTGTGAAAGCTTCCATTCGGTCTCCTTAAATCCTGCCGATCTGTATTCTCCGTTTTTGAAGGATATTCGTGCAACGGTACTCCCGGGATACTGCCATGCTTTGGGTAAGATATGTACAATTCGTCTGAGTGTTTCTTCAATTTCCTTCCCCTCACGAATAATTTGATTCGTTATATTTATGCATGAAAGTTCTTTAAGTCTCTCATGCTTCTCCTCCATCAGGCGTTGAATATCATTTTCATTCTTTGGCAGATCCATTGAAATGATTTTTGGTACCGAGTAAATTTAATGAAAAAAAAACAGAGATTCATCCAGCGAAAAATTATTCACTAAACAAATCCCTGTTTTTCAAACTTTTTTAATATCTTAAAGCTAATGCTCCTTATTCTCCGTTTATCATAAAAGTATTACCGCTTCTCATTAATTCATCTACACTTTTAATCTTCGCGGAGGCTTTTTTCATTGCTACCTGTTCATACAACATAGTCTCGTAAACAGGTTGTTTAATGGCTCTGATAACACCCAAAGCAACAGGAAACTCTGGTAATCCCATGCGGGCAAGCATATGATGATTAGAATGCATGGGGTCGTGCGCATCGTGAACAGCTATATCTGCTTCTGTGATTCCGTTTTCACCTATAGTAACCACTTCAAATTTATTAGATTTTAGAATCAGGCCTTTCTCACGATTTTTGCCAAAAATCATTGGCTCACCATGCTTGAGATAAATCTGATGATCGTGTTTTACATCAGGACCGGTAATTTCATTATGAATCTGATTGGCAAATATCACACAATTCTGAAGCGCTTCCACCACAGCTGTGCCTTTATGATTTGCTGCTTCAACAAAAACTTCCTTCATCATTTTCGGATCGGTATCTACCACCCTGGCAAAAAAAGTACCCTGGGCTCCCATAACCAGTTCTCCCGGACTAAAAGGACTCTCAATAGTTCCGTCAGGAGAGGTTTTGGTAACACTTCCAATAGGAGTGGTTGGTGAATATTGACCTTTGGTTAGTCCGTAAATTTTATTGTTGAAAAGAAGAATGTTCACATCAATATTTCTGCGGACGATATGAATAAAATGGTTTCCTCCGATTGCCATGGAATCACCATCGCCTGTAACTACCCATACTGATAAATCGGGGTTTGCCACCTTAACTCCGGAAGCTATTGCTGTTGCTCTTCCGTGCAGACTATGAAATCCATAGGTATTGAGATAGTATGGAAAGCGGGAGGAACAACCGATTCCTGACACAAAAACAATATTTTCTTTTTTAACTCCAATAAGTGGGAGAGTGTTTTTAATGGTTGCCAAAACAGAAAATGAACCGCATCCGGCACACCATTTAACGGAACCATCAACCTTAAAATCAGCAGCTGTTATACTTACACTATTTTCGCTCATAATTATTTATTTTCAAGAAGTTCCCTAAACTTTAGTTTTAATTCCGAAATCATGAATGGTAATCCTTGTACCTTATTGTATTGTTTGTAATCGTAATTAGGAAATTTTGATCTCAGGTAATTTACAAATTGTCCCATATTTAACTCACAAACAACACGTGTTTTGAAATTCTTCAATACCTCCTCGGTATTTTTTGGCAGAGGATTAATATAATTAAACTGTGCCAGGCTAATGGAGAGACCTTCATCCTGCAACTCAGTAACGGCAGTAAACAAAGCTCCAAACGTACCTCCCCAACCAATAACAAGCAAATCAGCTTCTTTTTCGCCTATAATTTCCTGCTCAGGGATATAGTTCACTACCCGGTCTACTTTTGCCTGTCTTTTATTAACCATTACCTGATGATTCATAGGATCATGAGAAACTTCACCGGTGATATCAGCTTTTTCAAGTCCTCCGACACGGTGCCTCATACCTTCCTGTCCGGGTACAGCCCAAAGTCTGGCGAGTGTCTCTTCATTTCTTACATAGGGGTAATAATCTGCATGATTATCTTCAACTTTATTTGTATGGATTTCCTCCATATTTTTCACTTCCGGGATATGCCAAAGTTCCGAGCCGTTGGCAAGATAACCATCAGTAAGTAATATAACAGGGCTCATATGTTCCAAGGCAAGTTTTGCGGCTTTATATGCATAATCAAAGCAATTTGCCGGGCTACTGGCTGCAATTACAATGCAGGGACTTTCTCCGTTTCTGCCATATAAGGCTTGCATTAAATCGCTTTGCTCTGTTTTTGTTGGCAAACCAGTGGAAGGGCCTCCTCTCTGAACGTTTACGATAACAAGAGGGAGCTCTGTAATAACAGCCAATCCTATAGCCTCACCTTTTAGAGCAAGTCCGGGACCCGAAGTGGTTGTAACAGCCAATCTACCCGTAAAAGAAGCTCCAATGGCGGAACAGATTCCGGCAATTTCGTCTTCGGCCTGAAAAGTCAACGCATTTAAATGCTTCATTTTTGCCAATTCCTGCAATATCTCTGTTGCCGGAGTAATAGGGTAGGAACCCAGGAAAATTCCAATATCAGCTTTCTCCGAAGCGGCTAAAAGTCCCCAGGCTGTCGCCTGATTTCCACTAATATTCCTGAATAGGCCTTTTTTATTTTTCGAAGGGTTGACTAAAAAAGTGGTGGAGAAAGCCTCAATGGTCTCGGCATAATTGAATCCTGCCTGTAGCACTGCAATATTTGCTTTAACCAATTCTGGCTTACTTTTAAACTTATCTTTTAAAAACTTCTCCCCTATTGAAATATCCCGGTTAAACAAGAAAAACAATATACCTGCAACAAACTGGTTTTTTGTTTTGTCAGCAGTTTTGGAGTCAAGTCCTAATTCACTGGTCGTGGCTCGTGTAAGCTCGGTAATAGGAGCCTGAATAACGTTAAAGCCTTCAAGACTCCCATCATTTAAGGGATCATCAGCATATCCGGCTTTCTTGAAGTTTTTATCGTCAAAATTATCGATATCAATAATTATCGTGGCTTCCGGCTTAACCCATTTCATATTTGTTCTGAGAGCAGCAGGATTCATTGCTATCAACACGTCGGCCAAATCGCCCGGAGTGGAAACATTTTTATGTCCGATATGAACCTGAAATCCGGATACTCCTGCAATGGTACCTTGTGGGGCCCTTATCTCTGATGGATAATCAGGAAATGTGGACAGATCATTTCCAATAAAAGCAGATGTGTCAGAAAACTGGCTGCCGGTTAATTGCATACCATCACCGGAATCACCGGCAAATTTTACAACAACCTCCTCTAATTCAACAATATTTGGTTTTTTCCCCATAACAGGTATTTAAATAAATGAATGTATATATTAAATGCATATAAGATCTGCCTATATGCATCCGTGATTATTTCTATAATAAAACTATTTATTTTCAGATTTACTCTCCAAATTTATGTCCTATTGGAAGTTATCATTCAACTATTTAATTTTTTTCTTCACAAAAATAATTAATATCATTAAGCTATTTCTGTTAATTTTACATTTTTAAAACATAGTAAAACTAAGTTTTTGTTTTTAAAATACATAGATATATTTAGATAATTTACTATTTTTTTTCGACTAACTAAAAAAAATATGGCAATCATTAAAACCTTAAGGAATTTTACCCCTGTTTTTGGCAAAAACTGCTTCCTTGCAGAGAATGCAGTAATCATTGGCGACGTGGTAATGGGCGACGATTGTTCCCTTTGGTATGGAGTAGTAATCAGGGGTGATGTAAATTCTATTCGCATAGGAAATAAAGTAAACATTCAGGATGGTTCAACCCTGCATACTTTATATGAAAAATCTGTTATTGACATAGGAGATAATGTATCGGTTGGGCATAATGTGGTTGTCCATGGAGCGAAAATTGAAAAAAACTGCCTGCTGGGTATTGGATCTGTAATTCTGGATAATGCCGTTATTGGTGAAGGGTCGATAATTGCAGCCGGTTCGGTGGTATTGGCAGGAACCATAGTGGAGCCCGGAAGTTTGTATGCCGGTGTGCCTGCAAAAAGAATAAAATCAGTTGAGCCCGACCAATCAAAAGAGATGATTGAAAAAATCGCTAATAATTATGTTTTTTATGCCAAGTGGTATGATGAATAGCTTAACCGGATGTCTGGGTGGAAGCTCTCAATTATTCAAGTCAAATTTATTCGATTTTTGAATATATAATTCATCTCCAAAGTTAAGCCCTTATTATAATTATGCTCTAAAATGTATCAGGATTGAATTTAAACCGGAATAACCAATTTCAGATATAACTTATCCTGTAATCTTATCATTTATTCTTGGCGAGACCGGTCTTCGTAATAACAGATTCTTCCTGATACGATTCATAATCTGTGTTAATATTCCAAAGATTATGATTGGCTTTCTTCAACACATTCTCAGCAGCAAGTATTCCCATAAAAATGCTATGATCCTGATTGTTGTACTTATAAGAACCATACCTTCCAATTGCCTGAAGGTTTCCGATGGTGTCAAGATAGGTTTCTATGGGCTTTAGTTGCTGTTTATAATTTTTATAATAAACCGGATAGCATCGGGGTAAGCGGATAACTTTCCCATCAAGAATTTCACCATCTTTTAATAGTCCAGTATTTGAAAACTCGTGTTTAGCAGTTTCAATAAGTTCTTCATCTGACATGCTCCACTCTTTATCCTCAAAATTGAACCAGTATTCCAAACAAACAATAGAATGTTCATCATTACCATACAGTTCAGGGACCCAATTCCTGAAGTTGGTAATTCTACCTGTCTTTAATTCAGCAGAGTGGATATACAACCACTGATCAGGGAACAAATCGGTTTTATTGATTCTAAGATATATGAGAATGGTATTCCTGAATTTCAAACTATTCGCCAATTCCCTTATTTGGGATGGAGTTTCGGGAAGGGTGTTTATCAATAAGGATAGTGGCATTGTAGAAATTACATGCTCATACTCCAGTTTCTCACCACTTATGAGTTCAATACCTTTCACAACTTTATCAACAACAAGAACCCTCTCAACACCCTTTGAAAAATGAATATTTCCTCCATTTTCTTTAAAAAGAGCAGCCATTTTCTCATAAACAAATCCAGTGCCTTTCAAAGGAAAAGCAAACTCATCAACCAAAGTTTTATGAACGTTCTTTTTTGAACTTAAGAGTGAATTTTTTACTGCCTCAAAAAGGGATAATTTTTTAATTCTCTGGGAAGCAAAATCTGAATCAAGCTGATCGCACTTAATGCCCCAAAGTTTTTCGCTATACGACTTGAAAAAATGTTTGTATAATCTTTTCCCGAAGCGCCTGGTAACCCATGATTCAAAAGTATCGGTATTTTTAACCGGGAATAGCTTCTGAATAAAATAGCTTATTACACAGAGTATGGCCTCAAAAATTCCTAAATTCTTGAGTGCATTTGTCGCTTTTAAAGGGTAATCGTAAAACTTATTCCTGTAAAAGATTCTTGTTTGCCGGTTTACAATATCATATTCCTTTTCAACCACTTCCAACCACAATTCATTGATTCTTCTGTCGTGACTAAAAAACCTGTGGGGGCCTAAGTCTACTCGCTGGTTCCATAAATCAATAGATTTTGAAAGCCCTCCCACCTGAGGAGATAATTCAAACAGGTCAATCTGATCAACTAGTCCTGATTTCAATCCTTTTGAGAGTTCATAAGCGGCAGTTAATCCGGCCGGCCCGGCTCCTATTACAGCAATTTTCATTTTATTATTTAAATACAAAAAATATAATCTAAAACTCTTTAGTAAGTTTAATGCATATTCCAGTAAAAAGTAAATAGATTTCTAAAAGAATTGCAATTAAAAATCCATAATCCCCTACTCTTTATTTATTGAATCTGACTCTGCAATTCCCTGATTCAAAATAGCTCTTCCCGATTTTCCGAATTCAATAATGGTAAGCATTACCGGCAATACAAGAAGCCATATTACTCTGCTCTGGTAGCGTGGTGCAACGAATGAAATAGCACCGCATACAGCAGCGTTTATGTAAACCGAATAGAGTATGTAAGCACTAAGTACTTTCCATTTAAAGGGGAATTTAAGAAATAGTAATATTATTACAGCTAATAGAGAAAAGATGCTTAGGTATAACTGAAATGTATTTAGGGAACGAAAATCCAATTGTTTAGCGCTTTGTCGTGATCCCACATATTCTTTAAGCTGGTCGGGGAAAAAGCGACTAATTACACCATAAGGTGCTGATCCCTCTAACATTTGTTTTGCGTTACCGGTTTCAAAACTGAAAAACTGTTTAAAACTTGCCTCCAGTCCTCTGACAACAAATATTTTAAGATATTTTGGTGTCGTCATAATATCCAGAATAATTTCCTTGTATTCCTCTTCATTCGCCTCCCATCCGCCTGTCTTATACAATGGGCTGTTTTCATAATCCCAGATAAAATCCCATGGAATCTGATCTTTATATTCACAGAAACGATAGTCGTATTTATCGCAGTTATTATCTAAATAATCGCTAACCACTCCAATTTCTATCAAACGAGCCATAAAAAATACATGACCTCCTTTCGAAGTTTTAAAATCACTGCCGAAAGAATAATTAATGGTTGACATCCCGAGATAAGTGATGATAATCAGTGACCACATTAATAGTAATCTCCTCCAACTGAGGAAGGTCCATTTCAACCTGATCTTTGGTATTGCAAATAAAAATGTAAATGTTAAAAGCAGGGAAAAAGCTATAAGCAGATGAGAATTATGAACACCAATGCCCAGAAAACTGATTAATAATAAGATTATAAGATCCCTTTTTTTCAAGTCCCTGACCATAAAAAGCAATCCCAGGCTAAGTATTGTTATTCCGGTAAAAATATCGGGTATCAGTTGACTTACATTTAGCGAGGCTCCTGTAAAAAAACTGATAATGAATATAAAAGAAATGAAAGGAAGGGCAATCTTTTTTTCAGGAAGAAAATATTTGAAATAATAAAAAACAACTAAGGAAAGGATGACTCCCTGAGCCAGAATGACAAAGTATAAGGATTCTGCCATACTTATATGTCGGATAAAGAGTCCGTACAATAATGGCCGGTCAGGTGGAACCTGATTAAGAAAGCCAGATTTTATATACGTTCCGCTATCAGAATGCAACAAAGGGTAATTATTGTAAAAACCCATATAGCATAAAACAAACCCGGCAATTATAATAAGTAAAATATAACTTTTTCGTTTCATTTTATTTAATGAATTCAACGAAGATAATTAATGTGAACAGAATAAAAAAATACAGATCGTATCACCTAAATGGAAGTCCTCTGCAATACGATTTTCTCTCCAAAAAACATCTTTGCTATGATCTCGAAGTAATCTGTATGATCGGAAACGAAAAACTGGTGACTGGCTTTTGCAGATGTATTTAATAATTGTTTCTCCGAAAGTATAAATTTTAGTCTTTCTGCAACAATTTGGGCAGAATCGATAATGTTTACCCTGAAATTAAAGAAACGATGAATCTGATTCATAATTATAGGATAATGCGTACAAGCAAGTATTAAGCTGTCTACCTCTTTTAATTCGGGTCTCGAGAGATAGGATCTGATTATGCCATTACTTATATCGTCAAAAATAAATCCTTCTTCAATCATTGGAACAAATAAGGGGGTTGCAAGTGAAGAAACATTAACGTCGGGTCTTAAACTTTGAATCCCATTAGAATAGCTTCCTGAATTTATAGTTGCTTTTGTACCAATTACTCCAATGTTTTTGAGGGAAGGCTCATTGCCGACATATTCAACAACGGGGTCGATAACGTTAAGTACCACAGCTCTTTCACCTACAAAAGTTCTTACTTCCTCAAAGGCATTTGCAGAAGCCGAGTTACAGGCAATGAGAATAATCTTACAACCCTTATTAAGTAGGAATTGGGCGATGTTAAGTGAATATTGCACAATAGTTTCTTTCGACTTATCTCCATAAGGCAAGTGTGCAGTATCCCCAAAATAAATCATACTTTCGTTTGGCAGCACCTGCTTAATTGCTGCAGCTACGGTTAATCCGCCAACACCTGAATCAAATAATCCAATGGGAGCCTGTGTTTTGTTCATGTAGGTAAAGATAGGGAAAAAATTGATGGTTGCTGGTTGAAGTAGTTTTAGGTTTAAGAGGTTTCAGGTTGGGTAAGTCGCAAACTTGAAACCAGAAACTAAAAAGACCACTCTGATTTCACAAAATGGTCTTATTAATATTATTTTTAAGTTCTACTGAATACCTAATTTTTCTTTTACCATTGGTCCGATATCCACACTTTTTGGTGAAGCATATATAGGATTCCTTCCACTTATGTCGAAAACATAAATAAGATCCAGTTCTACAGCAACAGATTTAATAGCTGTTTCAAGCTTAGCCATTACGCTTTCTAAAAGAACACCTTCCAGGTTTCTGAGTTTGGTTTGAACCTGACCCTGAAAATTCTGCAATCTCTCACCCATACTTTGGTATTCGGCAAACATACTTTCCAGGATAAGTGAATCGAGTACATTCTGATTCTCTACCAATTCATTGTATTTTTTATTTATTTCAACCTGCATTCTTTCAAGTTGCAAATCGTATTTTTCTTTTACCACATTTAAACTGTCACCGGCTTTAGTATATTCGGGCATTTGAACAATTATCCTTTGGGATTCAATATGTCCGAATTTCAAATTTTGAGCGTTTAACGCCATTCCAGAGCTAAGTAAAGCAATACTAAATAATGCAAAAAAGAACTTTTTCATTGGTTTTATTGTTTTATTTTAATGATTTTAAAAGAAAAATAATTTTTACAAAAGTAAATATTTAATTCTGATATCCTAACTTTTGTAATATCTCATCACTCAAATTGTAACGTGCATTCTCATAAAGGATTCCGGCTCCCGAACTGGTATCGAAAATAACGGCATAGCCCCCTTCGAGAGCAATTTCCTTAACCGCCAGATACACCTCATCCTGAATTGGTTTTACCAATTCCTGTCGTTTTTGGAAAACGGCACCTTCGGGTCCAAAATATTTTTGCTGAAGGTCTTTAATGCTTTTTTCTTTGGCAATGATAGCATCTTCCTTCTGACTTCTTTGTTCTTCGGTTAACAAAACCTTTTCATTCTGATAACTCTTGTAAAGAGTTTCAACTTCGCTGTACATAGCTTCCAATTCCTTTTCATATTCTGCAGAAAGCTTATCTACCTGATCTTGTGCAGCCTTATAAGAAGGAATTCTGTCAAGTATATACTCAGTATCAACAAAGGCAAATTTTTGGGCATTCACCGAGAACGCCATAATTGCTCCTATAAATAATAATCCTAATTTCTTCATGACATTATGTATTAAATATTTCTAAAATTGTTGCCCAATAGTAAAGTGGAATTGTCCTTTATTTGCATCAGGTTGTCCCGGAATATCATCAAATCCATATCCCCAGTCAATCCCAAGCAATCCGAACATAGGAAGAAATGCTCTCAAACCAACTCCGGCAGATCTTTTTATGAGGAATGGGTTAAAATCGTCGAAGGAATACCAGGCATTACCCCCTTCAAGGAATAACAGTCCGAAAACCGTAGCTGAAGGATTAAGGGTAAAAGGATATCTGATTTCGAGGGAATATTTATTGTACACATTACCCGATTTATTTCCGTTTATTATTGGAGTCAAAGAACTGTTTTCATATCCACGCAAAGCGATGGTTTCCCTTCCGTATAAGTTGTAACCGGTAAGCCCGTCGCCACCTAAATCAAAACCTTCGAAGGGAGAGGGTCCGATATCATTGTTGTAATGTCCAAGATATCCAAAGTGAGCTCGGGTATACAATACCAAATTCCCTGCCAAACTTAAATACCAATCTGCTTTAAAGGTCCATTTATGATATTCAATCCACTTATACTTTTCCACATCATCCATGGAGGTATAGTCTTTCCCGTTTAATAAGGAGAAAGGAGGTGTAATTTGCAAGCCCAGGGTAAATGTAGATCCCTGACGCGGATAAATGGGTTGATCGACAGAACTCCTGCCTATTTTTGTATTGACGCTCAGGTTATTAGATTTTCCATCGCTAAATAAGAAATATCCTGTATAATCCTGCAGGTTATATCTTTGATAACTTAATTCATTATAGAGAGTGAAGAAATCATCGGGCCATTTAAGCCTCCGGCCCAGACCAATGGATGCTCCTGAAATCTTCATAAACTGATCGGCATTATAGCCACTGGTATAGTAATAGCTATAAGAATTGTTCATTATAGTATGGTAAAACGAAACGGAAAAAGAATTAGGCTTCTTTCCTCCAAACCATGGCTCTATGAATGATAAGTTATATGACTGATAATATTTTCCGTTCGATTGTGCCCTGATGCTAACCGTTTGCCCATCGCCGGAAGGCACAGGCCTCCACATTTTAGATTTAAATGTATTACGAATGGAAAAATTTGAAAATCTCAAACCAATAGTTCCAACGAGCATTCCCATACCCCATCCCCCGGAAACCTCCAATTGATCGTTAGCCTTTTCCACCAGTTTGTATTTCAAATCGACGGTGCCATCAGCCTGATTTGGAATGGGCTCGGGTTCAATCTGTTCGGGATCGAAATGGCCCAACTGGGCTAATTCTCGTACCGATCTTATAATATCTCCTTTCGAGAAAAGATCACCCGGGTTGGTCCTGATCTCCCTGCGAATTACATGTTCGTTGGTTTTGGTATTCCCTTCAATGATTACATTGTTTATATAGGCTTGTTTGCCTTCATACATTCGCATCTCAAAATCGATGGTATCGTTTTCAACCCTGATTTCCACCGGTTGAATATCAAAGAAAAGGTAACCATGATCAAGATAAAGTGAATTTACAGCATCTTCATCGATCTGCAATCTTTCATCAAGTACGGTTTGATCAAATACATCTCCTTTTTTTATACCCAGAACCCTGGATAAAACCTCCGCCGGATAAATGGTATTCCCTATCCAGTTAATATCTCCAAAGTAATACTTGCTGCCTTCTTCCAGACTTATGTATAAATTGATTCTTTCTTCATTTAAAACGGTGATGGAATCAGCGAGAATTTTTGCATCCCTGTATCCGTTCTCATTATAAAAAGTAATTAGGCTGGTTTTATCTTCCTTGAAGTCGGCTTTAATTAATTTAGATCCTTTGAAAATATTCCAGTCTTTTTTTCTGGTATTTTTCATAACTCTGGCCAGCTTTTTACTGGTAAAAGCCTGATTACCTGTAAAAATAACATCTTCAATCTTTACTTTGTCATTCTTTTCAACTTTAACATTTAATTTTACCATATTAACCCTTACGCTATCAGGGGTTTCGCTGATAATGACGGCTGTATTCAGAAATCCCTTTTCAATAAAATGTTCTTTTATTATGCGGGTAATATTATTAAGTATATCGTCGGTAACCTGACTCCCATTCCTTATATTTAACTTGTCCATCAGATCCTGAGATTCTGTTTTACTAACCCCATCTATTTTCATGGCTGACATTCTCGGGCGTTCTTTCAGATAAATATCCAGCCAAATCTTCCCATCTTCAATTTTGGTTGCCGTAATCTCCACTTCTGCAAAAAGACCCTGACTCCAGAATTTCTGAATCACATCCGTAATTTCATCACCCGGTACGGTAATTTTACTTCCTTTTTTTAATCCTGAAAGGCTTATCAGGACTTCTTTTTGTAAAAATTCCACACCTGAAACCTGAATATCAGCTATAGTATATTCTTTTGGCAAAGAATAATCCATAACTTTCAGCTTAGTATTGTCTGTATTTTGTGCAGAACTTAAAACTGTTATACTAAAAAACAGAAATAGGAGGATATTTTTAGGGATCGTTTTATTCTTCATTTTCCTTATTCACTTTTATTTGAGCACTGATTTTTCCAAATCTCCTTTCTCTGCTTTGATAATCCACAATGGCATCAAAGAAATCCGCCTTCCTGAAATCAGGCCAAAGAACATCTGTAAAATATAATTCTGTATATGCAATTTGCCACAAAAGGAAATTGCTGATTCTAAACTCGCCGCTGGTACGTATTAATAATTCCGGATCAGGAATTTTTGAAGTTTCCAAATAATTTTCGAAATGTTCAAAAGACAAATCACTTTCATCCAAATCCTTATTCTTAATATCACGGGCTAATTTTCTTACGGCATTTAAAATTTCCCACCTACCACTGTAACTCAGTGCGAGAATGAGTTTAAGACCTGTATTATTTTTTGTTTCGTCAATAGCACTGTATAGTTCATCTCTGACATTTTCGGGCATTTTCTCAGTATCACCAATAATCCCCAGACTTACTTTATTTTTCTGAAGACTTTCCATTTCACTTTTTATAGAGTGAACCAGCAACATCATTAGCGCATCGACTTCTTCCTGAGGCCGGTTCCAGTTTTCTGTTGAAAAGGCATATAAAGTAAGGTATTTTATACCCAATTCGGCTGCAGCCTCAACGGTATCCCTTACCGAAACCACTCCATTTTGGTGTCCAAAAACCCTTTGTTTACCATGTTTTTGTGCCCACCTCCCGTTTCCATCCATTATAACGGCAACGTGCGATGGTAATGCATTCCTATTTACCTGTTCCTTTGATGCCATTTTGTTTAATCATAAGTAGGGCAATCATCCCTGTAATTAAATATTTTATAGGTCACAAAAATACCTGCAAATGTATACCAGTCATTGTTACCAACCAAATGAAATTTTGGTTCCTGAATTTCAGGGTTCATAAAACCATCTATCTTATTATCGGTAAAGGTTTTCCTCGACGTCAATTCCAAACCTGCGCTCAATTTCTTACCCAGATTAAATTTATATCCTGCTGAAAATGGAATACTGACATGATTTTCACCGGAAAATGACAAATGATATCCTATACCAACCGAAGTGAATACAGCCTGGTTCTTTTTCCGGTCGGCCGTTTTATAGGGAATGAAATTAAACTCATAAACGGCAGTCATATCCATAAAACTGGCAGTAAAATTTTCTCCCCGTAATTGCTGAAGAGGATTATCAAAATCAAGGTCGTTTGCTCTAAGGCTATGATATATGCCGCTTAACCTGACCGAATTCCTGAAATCGAAATTATATCTGTAAATTGGTCCGATGGCCACGGAAGGTGCATAAAAAAATTTGCTTGGATTAAGATCTCCCATATAATAGGCTGTGCCTGCAAAAAAACCAATATCTGCCTTTCTTTGAGAAAAGGCATCGAAATTAAAGATAAAAAGTATCAGGATTGAGAAAAGAAAAATTAACACGGATTGATATAAGCTGCCAGAAGAACTATCGCACGAATCCACCACGGAATATTGGTCTTCCCCGTCGATCTGTTCTGACCTTATAAATTGCAGAGAAGGTTGCAAATTCATACATATCGTTTGATGAAGAGGTAGCGGTTTCAAGTCCATCAATTTTATCAGTTAAAGTAAAACGTCTTCCATATTCAAATCCAAATGACCAAAGTGCATCCAGCGCAATTTTTATGCCGGCTCCTGCTGGAAAAACGACCCCAAAATTAGTCAAATTTTGGAATCTTACATCATTTTCAAGCCCATTTAAACCTTTAGGATGAGTTAATGCTCCACCAACTCCACCAAAAAGGTATGCATTTACTTTAGAATAATTATTCACCATCCCCCTTCGGTTAAATAAAGCTGCCGTAGAAAAGGACCTCCCTTCAGGAATCAGATAATACTCAAACTTAAAAGTAGGTTCAAATATTGTTGTCCTGAATGCATATCCTCTATCGACCAGGTTGCCGGCATCTTTTGCTGCAATAAAACCAAATAGTAAATCCATCTTGACAGACATGGCTCCATTCAGCTTATAACGAACTCCAAAATCAAAGGACGGACGGGTTGCCACAGGGTTATATGTCCCTAAGCTTCCTAAAAATTTCCCCGGCGGAATGGGAGTACCCACATCACCATAAAAATTGTTTAAAGCAAGTCCAAAATTTGCCTCATACCTTCTAAGCTTCCATTGTTGTGCATTTGACTTAAACGGTAAAAAAAGCATTACTATAAGGATAAGACCAGCAATTCTTTTCATCCTATAATTATGATTTATTCAACAAAGATATAAATTTATTCAAAAATCCGGTTTATGAAAAGGATTATTACATTTATTTAACCATTATTAACCAAAAAGACAGGAAAATGTTTGTGTATCTGGAGGGATTTACCAGTTCCTTCTATCCATTCCCCACATTAATTTGTTACGCAGAGTATTGTAAAAATTATTTACGGGAAACTTAACCATTAATATTCCATGCTGAGCTTTTTCAATCTTAAGCCTTACCCTTGTATCTAAAGTATAAGATCGGGAGTCCATGGCAACCAGAAAGGTATCGCTTCGCGAATTCACTTTAAGCTCTATTACCACATCGTCAGGAACTACAATCGGGCGTACCGTTAAATTATGTGGGGAGACAGGTGAAATAATAAAATTCCGGGACTGTGGCAAGACAATTGGACCTCCAACTGCCATAGAATAAGCGGTAGAACCGGTTGGAGTGGATATAATGAGTCCATCGGCCCAGTAGGAATTGAGAAACTCCTCATTCAAATAAGTGTCGATGGAAATCATGCCTGCGTATTTCTTGTGGACAGTGATTTCATTCAGAGCCTTACTAAATCCGTTTAATGGACCTTCACTGGTGGTGAGACTGATTAACGCCCGTTCTTCTGTGGTATATTTACCTTCTAAAAGTAGTTTTACAGATTCTGAAATCTCATCCCTGGAAATATTAGCCAAAAAGCCAAGCCTGCCGGTATTTATCCCCAGAATCGGTATGTCCAGGTCTCTCACAAACCTCACGGTATCAAGGAAAGTCCCATCGCCACCCAGAGAAATTAAAATGTCAATATCAGATGACAAGTCTGAATTGTCGTCAAAAACTTCGAACGATTCCAATCCTGAAACACCAACACACCCAAGTATTCCCTTAAATTTATTATGTATTACTATTTCTGACTTGTATTCACTGAAAAGTCCAAACATCTCGTGGATACTATCGTTGAAATCTTTACTGAATTCTTTACCGTAGAGGCCAATTCTCATAATGCTTCCCTAAATATTCAAATATTTCATAAATAACTCGTATCGGTCGTGATACATCATTTCCTCTTCTGCATCTTTCAAATACGATGCTTTTATGGAGTACTCATACCTTTCAAAAGTTTTTATGATGGAGCTCAGATCGGTACGATTAATTTTCAATGTAACTTCCATCAGAGTGGTACTATCGGAAGAGGATATGTACAAACTTAATATTTTTGCATCATTGCTTTCAACTATCTGAGAAATCTCCGTTAGAGAATAATCATTTTGGTTCACTTCCAATACTAAAATACCTCCCGGATGTTTTAAGGCTGAAAGGTCAGCAAAATGTTCCACCAGATCATTTAAAGTAATAAGTCCCAGATAGTTATTCTTTCTGTCGAGGACAGGAACAACACTGAGATTTAATCGCGATGCTAATTCAATCACCTCATATATATGTTGATCCAAAAAAACAAACGGACTAAATAATGAAAGGCTATGTGATCCAATTGCTTCCTCTGCCATATTCAAATCGTAAATGTCCTTATCTGATATTAATCCCAGAAATTCACTCAAATTCACAATGGGTAAGTGGGAAATGCGAAATATATCCATCCAGGCTAATGCCTGCGAACCTGTATCTGAAGTTTTCAGAGCAGGCACCAGATCCGACATTAAATCTTTAGCTAACATATTTCAATTGAATTAAAAGTCCTAAATTTGCAAAAAAACATTTTGTATGTGCAGATTAAGTGTAAATATAAATAAAATAGCAACACTCCGAAATTCCCGCGGCGGAAATATTCCCAATGTTTTAAAAGCAGCCATCGATTGCCAGGAATTTGGAGCCGATGGTGTAACGGTTCATCCCCGCCCCGATGAAAGGCATATTCGGTATCAGGATGTAAGAGATATTAAAGAAATAATAACCACAGAATTTAATATTGAAGGGTATCCCTCACGTGGATTTATAGATTTGGTTACCGAAATTCAGCCCGATCAGGTTACCCTGGTTCCCGATCCTCCGGGAGCACTTACCTCCTCGGAAGGCTGGGATACCATTAAGCATTATAGTTTTTTAAAAGAAGTAATTGATGAGTTTAAAGCGAATAAAATAAGGACTTCCGTATTCACCGATACCAATCATTTATTAATTGAAGGTGCAAAAAAATGTGGAAGCGACCGCATTGAACTATATACCGAACCCTACGCCACATTGTTTCCTACAGATAAGGAAGCTGCTGTGGCTCCATTCAGAGAGGCTGCACTATTCGCCGGTACCCTCGGACTGGGTATTAATGCAGGTCACGATCTGAATCTTCAGAACTTAAAATATTTTTACCGGAACGTTCCGGGATTATTAGAAGTATCTATAGGTCACGCCCTGATTTCTGATTCGATTTACCTGGGTTTTGAAAATACCATCCAGCTTTATCTTCAACAATTATCCTGACTTTTAAAAAACTCCGTCTTCATATCCTTTAAATAAATTCCTCCTAAAAAATATTGTCTCATGAATATGGAATTCCGAAAATTTGGTGAAGGACCTCCCCTGATTATTGCTCACGGATTATATGGGGCTTCCGATAATTGGGTAGGAATTGGTCGTGAATTAGCCAAAACCCATGAAGTATTTATTATCGACTGGAGAAATCACGGAAAATCACCTCATACTCCTGAACATAACTATGATCTCTTAAAAAAAGATCTTTTGGATTTTATTAATCAGCAAAACTTAAAGAAAGTGAGTCTGCTTGGACATTCCATGGGAGGAAAGGCCTGCATGTTTTTTGCTGTTGATTATCCTGAAATAATTCAATCGCTGATTGTGGTCGACATCTCACCCCGGTCCTATATAAGTCTTGATCAGCCCGCACCACATGCGCTCGATCATATGAATGTTATACAGTCATTAATTAAAGTAGATTTAAAAAAGGCAGAATCAAGAATGGATATTGACATGGTTCTTGCAGACACCATTAAATCGCCCCGGATAAGACAATTTCTGCTGAAAAATATACACAGGAAGAATCTGAATAATTTTGAGTGGAAAATAAATCTCCAAAGTCTTCACGACAATTTACCCGGGATTCTTGGCGGATTGAATCCAAAAGAAATAAACAATGGTAAAGGGGTGACAGGTTTTCCTGTACTCTTTATTAAGGGGGCCGACTCAGACTATATCAGCGACATCGATTACCCAATAATCAAAAGCATATTTCCGGTAGCCGATATTGTCAGCATTCCCAATTCGGGTCATTGGGTGCACGCCGAACAAACAGAGCTTTTCCTCAAAAATATTAAGTATTTTCTGAATAATTAATCTTTGCAGGCACTAACTATGACCTAAACGATAATCTCAATATTTTCTTCAGGGATCATATCCCGACAATTAAATTTAAGCATCAGCTGAATAATTGAAATTACATCCTTTTCGCAATACCTGACAATGCGTTCCAGATTTTTTTCCTCATAATATACATGGGCAACCATGGAGCCATCGATATCATCTTTGGGAGTCGGGATATCAAAGACATGGGTCAGAAGTTCTAGGGAAGTATAGTTTTTGAAGTCACCGAATTTCCATAGTTCCATGGTATCGGCATGTTTTATTTCCCAGGGTTTCTTACCTGCAATATCTAATTCAGCGGGCAGGGAAATGGAATGTATCAACATTCTCCGGGCCAGATAAGGAAAATCAAACTCCTTACCGTTGTGTGCACAAAGCGAGAATTCCCTCACTTTTCTGTAATTGATCAACAATTCTTTAAAGTCCTGAAGAATCTTCTCCTCATTATCTCCAAAAAAAGATTTGATTCTAACAGATGGTTTCCCATCCCGGATATGAAGATATCCGGCAGAAATGCAAATAATTTTCCCGAATTCCGCATAAATACCGGAACGCTGGAAAATTTTTTCAGGACTTTCTCCTTCTTTGATTAAAAACTGTGCTTTTTTGTTCCAGAGTTTTTTTCTGGTTTCATCCATTTCTTCATATGTAGCCGATTGAGGTACGGTCTCAATATCGATGAAGAGCAGGTTTTCGGGTGAAATATGTTCCATCGTAGAATAATTTTACGATAAAAATAATCCATCCTACTGCAATATTATTGCAGTGCGAGTCTTTCTTTTGTAATAGTGGTTAAAACATTTATGGCAACCGAATTATTTCCCCCTTGTGGCACAATAATATCGGCATATCTTTTGGTTGGTTCTATGAACTGAATGTGCATGGGCTTCACCGTTTCGTAATATCGCTCGAGAACCTGTTCAACAACCCTGCCCCTCTCTTCAATGTCGCGTTTAATCACGCGGCTTAACCTGTCATCTGGCTCCGCATCCACATATACTTTAATATCCATTAAATCGCGAAGCGGACCATCTGTAAAAATTAAAATACCTTCAACAATTATTACTTTCGTTGGTTTTACATTTACAGTTTCTGTATTCCGGGTACAGGTTAGATAAGAGTATGTAGGCTGTTCAATGGCTTTACCGGCCTTTAAAGCTTTAATGTGTTTCACCAATAATGGAAATTCAAGAGAGGATGGATGGTCAAAATTGATCTTCTGCCTTTCAGCCAGCGGAATATGACCACTGTCAACATAGTAAGAATCCTGAGGAATAACTGCAACTGAATGGGGTGGCAAATTATCGATAATTTTTCTAACCACTGTGGTTTTCCCACTTCCAGTACCCCCGGCGATTCCAATGATGAACATAAGTATGTTTTTATTTTGTGTATAATTTTAATAAATAATGTAAGCTGAACCCAACCTGTAAAACCCCCTCCCAGCCTCCCCCTGAAAGATAATGCCAATTGACATTACAAGGGATAAATAGAAAAAGTTATCGTTCTTTGACATAATTGTTAATAATTTGAAGGTACTGATTAATTACGTGCCTCGTAATGTTGGTTGTATGATGAATAAAATCAACATCTTT
>JAIOZM010000103.1 GCA_021740585.1 Bacteroidales bacterium | reverse complement strand
GTGTTACCGTTCTTTACCACGGGTTTCACCCGTGGTTATTGATATTTAAGCCCTTCGGGCTTAAGGAAACAATGTGGTAAGCATAAGTATCACCACTACTACAAGTTATTTTAATGCGTTGACCCTGAGCTGTGTATTTATGATTGCAATTATTTGCATTGTTTTTTTTTGAAGAAGAAGTAATTGAAATGGCAATGCCTTTATCATCTTGCAAAGCATAAAAATTATTTGTTAATTTGTCCTCGCATAAAAACTACAGAATATGGCAACTACAGCAGATTTTAAAAACGGACTTTGTCTTGAATATAATAACGATTTATTTGTTATCGTTCAGTTTCAACATGTAAAACCTGGAAAAGGAGCAGCATTTGTTAGAACAAAAATGAAAAGTCTGACTACAGGTAAGGTCATTGAAAATACATTTAATGCAGGTGTTAAAGTAAATACCGCCAGAGTTGAAAGACGACCATATCAGTTTTTATATGAAGACGATTTGGGTTTTCATTTTATGCATTTGGAAACCTTTGAACAAGTTATGATTTCAAAGGATATGATCGAAAACGTTGATTTGTATAAGGAAGGTCAGGCAGTTGAGGTAGTTTTCCATGCCGATACTGAGTCACCGCTATCGGTTGATCTCCCTGCATTTGTTGAACTTGAAATTACCTATTCCGAACCTGGAGTCAGAGGCGACACCTCTTCAAGCACAGCATTAAAACCTGCCACCTTAGAAACCGGAGCTGAAATTATGGTTCCTATTTTTATCGAACAAGGCGAAAGAATAAGAGTTGACACACGTGACCGAAGCTACTCTGAAAGGGTGAAGAAATAGTGTGGTAGTGTGATGGTTCCTGAGCTTGCCGAAGGATGGTTCCTGAGCCTGAGGTCCCTGAGCTTGAGGTCCCTGAGCTTGAGGTCCCTGAGCTTGTCGAAGGGTCGAAGGGTCGAAGGGTCGAAGGGTCGAAGGGTCGAAGGGCCGAAGGATAGTGTGCAATCGTCCATGGTCAATCGTTCCTTTCTCCTAATACTTCAATCCCGAATAATCAATCAGGTCAACTTTTACCGATCCCACTTTCAGATCAAATTTTACCCTTATGGGAACTTTGTTCATGTCTGCCGATAACCAAATGGTCATATCATCCTCAGAATTAAAAATTCTTCCCGGCTCTACATAGGGAACCAGTTTAATACATTCGAATGTGCCAATTCTGGTCTTAATTGTTTCTATTCCCCTGTATCTCATATCAAAGGGAAAAAGTTCATCGTCAAAAAATGTGTTAATTTTAATGATATCCCCGGGTTTCAATTCATCAAAATCTTTATTTCGAATGAGATGAAATACTGAGACCATATCGCGTATATCAGGGGTGATGTCGAAAACCTCTCCTTTGATATTTGTAGCTTTTAGGCTATCGTAATCATAACTAACTTCATTATACTTTCTGTATTTTCCTTCACTGATATTTCGAACAGATTTATAAGGAAGAATAGTAATCGGATCAAAATAAGCCTGATATTCATCACGTACTCTGTATAATTTATCTGTTAATCCGGTTGTTTGAGCCAGCATTTTGCTATGATAAGCTTTGTGACCCTCAAAATTTACTAAATTCAATTCAGCATCGATATATCCCCCATCAAGTATTCCGTAGTAAATGATAAACCGAAGTTTCTCACCACCTTTAAAGTGATTTTGCCCGACCTGAGAATGGCTGGTGGAAAATAAAGGCAACAGGAATAATATGCAGAGAATTTTTCTCATAATTTTTTATGGGGATAGTTCAAATATCATGCCTGTTAAAGAATGCTCTTTTTTGGAATGATGGCTACAAAATCTTTCAGATAAAATGGTTCAAAATAAGCAACATCTTCAAAATTTTTTTTCTCGTATTTTTCAGAAGATAATTGAGCCATATATTTTGCTGAAACAAAAAAATCAGATGCGATACTAATATTCGGATTTTTCAGGTAATCGGAGCACTTATCTGCGCCGTCACCCATGATTATTAAGCGATTTTTTTCAATAAGGTCTGAATAGGTTTTTTCATCAATTATCTCAGCTTCAACCTTTCGGCACTCCTCTAATTTCGTATTATAAATAGCTGAATAAACCTCCATTCGTCTGGCATCTATCATTGGAATCAGAAGTAGATTCTCTTTTTCGCGAAGGGTTTCATATTCCAAAAGGTAGCCTGCAGCCAACATTTTCAGTGTATTTACTGATATCAGAGGTATTGAAAGGGCGAAAGCCAATCCTTTGGCTGTGGATACGCCAATGCGAAGACCGGTATAAGATCCGGGGCCTTTGCTTACAGCAATAGCATCAAGTTCTTCAGCTTTTATTCCGGATTCCTTTAATACTTCTTCAATAAATATTGTCAGGAGTTTCGCATGATTTTTCCCCTCAAAGTCTTCTTTCCAGGCGATTATTTCAGATCCTCTGGAAAGACAAACCGAACATACCTGGGTTGAGGTTTCAAGATTTAGTATCAGGGCCATTATTTATCTGACTTCTTTTTCTTGTCGTCTTTGAACAAATCTTCAAATTTCACAACTTCTACCAAGCTCTTATCCTCAAGTTTTTTGGAAATAGCAGAAAATGGAGCTACTACAACCTGGTCGCCCTTTTCAAGACCAGAAGTTATTTCAATAAAGCGGTCATCCTGTATGCCCGTTTCAACAATTTTCATAAAAACAGTATCTTCCACAACAACGAATGCTACAATAAGTTCTTCTTTTGCATCTGATTCTTCTTCCTCTTTTTTGGTCTCTCCAGCCATGTAATCCTTTACTTTCGCCGTGTCGGGGCGGGTTGTAACAGATTGAATAGGAATGGAGAAAACGTCGTATTGATGGGAAGTTTGAATGTCAGCAGTGGCAGACATTCCTGGTCGAAATGGGTTAGGATTTGTTGGAGAAACTAAATCGGAATAGTCGCTGGCTAAGAGAAGGATTTTAACATTGAAATTTGTTACCTGATCTGTTGCAAGACCTGCTGTTGCCGCTGAAATTGGAATTTCAGTCACAATTCCTTTAAATTTCCTTCCCAGATAGGCGTCAACCTCAACCAATGCGGTATCGTATAGTTGAACACTTACGATATCATTTTCATTAACTTCCACTTCTACTTCCATTCTACTCAGGTCGGCAATTCTTAAAAGTTCGGTTCCCGACATCATTTCTGTTCCAACCACGCGTTCACCTAATTCTACAATAAGCATTGATACCGTACCATCCATTGGTGCATAAATGGAAGTTTTTCTTAAATTTTCCACTGCTTCGGTGAGGGAAGCATTTGCACTGGCAACCGAAAACTGTGCTGCTTCTTTTTCAGCAATTGCTGTATTGAGGGTTGTTAGCGATTGTTCAAACTCTGCTTCAGAAATTGCTTTTTGCTCCCATAGTTTGCTTTTTCTTTTGTGTTCGAGTTCTGCCTGATTTAATTGAGCGCTTGCCTGGGTTAACCTGGCTTTGGTGCTGTTCAGAGTTGCCTCCGACCTGTTCTTCATCGAAATATAGTTGTCAGGTTTAATCTTCAGCAAGAAGTCACCTTTTTTAACAATATCACCTTCTTTTATAGCAAGTTCAACAATTTCTCCTGAAACATCAGGGCTTAGTCTTACTTCAGTTTCAGGCTGAATTTTTCCATTTGCCGTAATAATTTCTATTAAATCCCGCGAAACACCTTCCTCCACAGCTACCTGAATTGTTACCTCATTTCCAAACCATCCTTTTTTCTTCCCGATGATTAATACAACGATTGCAAGAGCGAGAAGGATTCCCAAATATCTAAAGAGCTTTTTTGATTTCATTAGTAAGTTATTTATGTTTTCACCAAATGATTTTATACAAATTGAATTTTTGAAATATAAATCCTTGAAGTTGGGAGTACATTTTCTCCACTTCCGGGTTTTATAAATATTTAATTATTTGAAGAGATACTTAGGGGTTCACCCTTGTAAAAATGTAAAATGCTGGTTTTAAAAATATAATCATATTTTGCACGTAATAATTCAGAACGTGTTAATACCAGCTGACTTTGCGCGATGTTAAAATCAACAGCATTAAGTAGTCCTACTTCATATTTTTCTCTTGTATATTTGAAGGCTTCTTCCATTGATACAAGTGCTTTTTCTGACGCTCTGTATTGTTTTAAGGCAGCCAGAGCATCGGCATAAGCTTGCTGAATTTCTTTGTAAAGAATATTTTTCTGATTTTCAACTTCAAGAGTATAATTTTCAACATTTATTCTGGCATTTTTGATACCGTTTTTAGCAGAAAAATTATTAAATATTGGAATACTTAATGTGGTATATATACTAAAACTCCGGTAATCGGATAACTGATCCAGGAATGGATAATCCTCATATGTGGGTCCAGGAAGAATAATACGTTGGCGACTATCGGAATAACCCGAACCATAGGAGCCGGATATGCTTATTCTTGGCATTTGACTACCCTTTGCGATATCGAGGCTCTTTTCAGCACTTTTTAATTTATTATCAGCGCCCTTAATCTGTGGCAGAATTTCAAGTGCTTCTGGAAAAATTTGCTCTACGGTTTCCAGTAACTGTTCTTCAGAAATACTTTTAATTTCAGGTATAACTATTTTGAAGTCCTCTGACGAATCTAACTCAAGCAATTGTGATAGAGTAAGATATGATAATTGAAGATTGTTTTCTGCACTAATTACTGTAAGTTCATCGGCGGCTTCCTGTGCCTGAATTTGCAATAAATCGCCTTTTGCCACACTTCCTGCATTAACAAGGATGGAAGACCGGTTAACCTGAGCGGAGGTGACTTCAAGTTGTTCTTTAGCAACATTTAAAAGTTCCTCATTGAACAATATTTGCAAATACTGAGCTGCAATATTTAGGGAAATATCATTTTTAAGCTTCTCATGATCCTGAATGGATGAAAGAAGATTAAAACGATTGCGTTCAATGGTGTTTTTAAGCTGGAAACCATTGAATACAGTAATAGTTGAGTTTATACCGGGATTAACTGAATTAACAGTCTGATCTTGAGTGAACTCATAAGTAGTTGGATCAAGAGCCTGTCCAAAAGAAATACCATGCCCTATTGAGGCATTCAAATTAGGAAGGCGATTTGACTTCGATTGATTAAGTAAATTTTCATTATACTCTGTGTTCAATTTCGATTGTTTAATCTGGATATTATTTTCAAGAGCATAATCCACACATTTTTGTAACGACCAGGGCTCCTGAGAATAGCTTATAGCAGAAATGCTAAAGGACAAAATAATAATCAGGAGAATTTGTATTTTTAAATTCATTTCGGATGATTTTATGTTTCTTTACAAAGAAATTATAAATATAGTGAATTAAGAAAGAGAAAATCAATAATGAATACAGAAAGAAGGCTTTTTTTTAATGAAATAGGGGAGGTTGTTGTAAAAAAGAGAAGGGGCAGCAAGAGAATGAGTATTAGAGTGAACCCTGAAGGAGAAGTAAAAATTACCATTCCTTTTTTTGTTTCATTTATTGATGCAGAGAAGTTTTTAATTTCAAGAGTAAACTGGATAAAGGAGAGCAGAATTAAAATGGAGGAAAAAAGACCTCCAAAAATTATTTATACTCCAGATAATATTCCGCCAAGTTTTCATCATGAATTTATAATTACCAGAACGAAAAGAGCTGCCTGTTTCAGGAAGTTTTCCTCCGGACTGTGTGAGATTTTTATTCCGGAAACCGAATCTGTATCGTCTGATAAGTCTCAAAAGTATATATCAGAAAGTATTCTCGCCACACTTAGAAAAGAAGCAAATATTATACTGATAAACCGCACCCGTGAGTTGGCACGAATGCATAAGTTTTCAATTAAAGAAATCAGAGTGAAAAATATGAAGTCGAGGTGGGGTAGTTGTTCCTCTAAAAATAATATAAACCTGAATCTTCATCTGATGCGTTTACCCAAACACTTATCGGATTACGTAATTCTTCATGAGTTGGTACATACGGTTCATCATAATCATAGTCAGAAGTTTTGGGACAAGCTGGATACTTATGTTGAGGACTCGAAAACACTTGCTAAAGAACTTAAAAAATGGTCAACAAATTAGATGTGCAGGTTCAATATTGTATACTAAATTTGTAAATTGCTTTAAAATCGCAGGTTAGGTATGAGGTAATACATACATTCATTGATAATTAACAATAAATATGAAAAATCCTTTGGTCCGGTAGGATCTTCCACGGGCATTTTTTTAATGCTTGCCGGATTAGCTGTACTATTTAACACTCCCGGAGGATGGATACTGGTTTTAATTGGGGCTTACATTGGTTTTACCACAAGCAGCACACGGATAGATACGAAAAAAAAGAGAATCAAATTTTCAAATAATGTTTTTGGAATAATCCCTGTCGGTAAGTGGATAGCTTTAAAACCCGAAATGAAGATAGAAATCAGAAAAAAGCACACAGGATATCGTACTTATAGCAAAAGTAACAGAGTTCTTGATATTCATGTAAAAGATTTCCGTATTATTTTATTCGGGGCGGATGATACAGAGATTATGCCGGTTAAAAAATTCTCTTCATTCGAAGCAGCGCAAGAGGCGCTTGAAGAATTAAAAATTCAATTGGGTGTAAGCTAACAGGGGTTTTATTAAATAATTCGATGATAATTTATACTTTTTTCAATTCGGATATTCAATATAAATCAATTTTACCCATTTTTATGGGATGACTAATTTCATTAGAAAGTATTATGTCAATACTATTGATATATTCTTTTGCTTTTTGTTTCCCAAAAATTATGGTAAATTCCTTTATCATAAACTCTTTTCCACTTTCTCTCCAGTCGATAAGGTTTAATTTGGGTATAAGTCCTTTTTGTTTTTTTTCTAAAAAGCGCTTTAAATAGTTGAGTTTAGAGTGGAATGCTAAAGCAGCTTTAATCTGAAGTTTCATTTCTTTTGAAAGAGAGTTTTCAATAAACTTTATTTCAGAGGGGAGTACTTCGTAGGTGGTTTCATAATATTCACAAAAATTATTTCCCCAATTTATATAATGAATAAAGAAATTTGTGACTTTGAACAGCTTTTTGTCGGTTTCATTTTTTGTTGACTTAAGAAATATGCTGTTTAATTCTTCCAGATAGAAACGTTTGAGAGCATCATTCAAAACCAGATAAATATCTTTTAAATACAATTCGTAGGACGAGCTGATTTTTATAAGAGAAAAGTATTTATTGGTGAAAGGTTGTTCAGAATTTATAATATAGCCAATTATTTTAATCTCATCAGCTAACAAACTGAAAAAAGGAAATATTTCTTCACGTTCTATTTCATCCAGTAACTTTTGAGAAAAATAACCTTCAGAGATTAAATTTAAAACAGATTTTTTGATAAAAAACTTGCTGGCTTCATCCTTATAGGAAACAATAAAATCCTGAATACGACTTTTAATTTGGGCCTTGTGACCTGATACAATAATCTGAATATAAAGGGGATAAAAACTCTCTCCATTCAGGGTTTTAGATTTTGCCCTTTTATTCAGGTAGTGCTTTATTGTTAATTTACCATCTTTTTTCCTCATAACTTTTGTTTGAGATTTTAAGATGAAGTGTATTTAAAATTATTAAGAAGCCAGATTTTTTTTTGATTGCATATTAAATCCCTGAAAACTTCTTACTTTTTTTTATATACTCTAACCCAATCAATCTCCATAGTTGATGGGAAGTTCTTATTTTTTGCAGTTTCTTTTAGACTTGCATTGAAACAAAGATGCATTTCAGATTGAGGAAGTCCCTCAGTCTGAACTTTAAATTCAAGTCCGTTTATCTTCCAAACCATTTTGCCCTCAGACCATTCTAAACTAAAAATATGAAAATCGTTTGTATATCTACCACCCCCTGTTTTTCCAACAGATTTTGAAATGCCGTTTTTCCCGTCATTTTTCCAGAAATTTCCCGCAAAGAGTTTATTATTTTCATATTTAAATACATCAACATGGGGTAAATTCATATCTGTCATTAAGGAAAAGGCCTGAGTTACGCCACTATTTCCCAGCTTTACTTTCGCAATGAATTTACCTTCCTTTTGACTAAAGCTTTTAGCGGTTGAAATCATATCGGATGTATAGGCATATTCTCTTTCAGCAAAACCAAATACAGGGCTCCAGGATAAAGCTTTTGCCTCTTCTTTTTTAGTTGTGATCTGCAATTTACCTGAAGAAACACTTATATTTTTACCGTCTGTAAAAGCGTGAATGTCATCGTGTTGAACATAAGGCTTGTTCATTATTTTATCCCCATTAAGGTATCTGGTCAGCCAGATTTTAGAATCAAATTTCCCTGATTCAAAATTCTCTTCGAAGGCAAGATCCCACTTTTCAATTTCAGTAAAGGGATACTTCTTCTTAAGCTTTTGGTACCATATAACTTTATCGGATTTTTTCAGCTTTGTATATTCGGTTTCTTTTTTAAATTCTTCAGATAACTCATATTTTTTCTTCCCGGGCAGCAATAAATATTCTTTTTGTTTCCTGAATTTCTCAGACCCTACATATTCTTTGAGATCCTCATATTTTTTCAATTCTTCAGAACCATCAACACGTAGATATTCCTTATATGGAGTAGAATTTTCAAATTTAAAATTATTTTTAAACTGAGAAGAACCCTTTGCGCTGAGGTATTTTTTCTCTTTGGCAGCATCTTCAGTAGCCTTAAATTCTTTGGGCGACAGCTCAGATTTTGCCTTAATAAAAGCTTCAGAATTAACAAATTTCTCTAATTCTTGAAAAGTTTTGAGACCGTCAGAATTTTTAAAGTTTGTGTATTCAGTAAGTTGTCGGGATTCTTTAATTTTAAAGTAATTTTTAATAGGCTTTGATTTACCGACAGTCTGATACTCCTTCTCTTTAATAAATTCTTCGGAGCCTTTATATTTCAATGCAAGAAGGGCTTTTTTTCTTGATAAAAAATCAGAAGAATTCACTTCATTTTCCAGTTCAGTATAATGCTTTAACTCATCTGACTTTTCATACTCATTATACTCAGAGTAATCTTTACGAAGCTTATCGTCAGCGCCTTCAACTTTTGCTGTGCCCGGGATCAATCCCAATGCGAATTTTAAACCAGCCATTATATTGATTTTTAAGGTTGTTTAAATGAAACGTAATAAAATTAAAAACTTAAATAAAATTTAAACCTGATTCCAATCCTAAATAATCAGTTAAAGATATAAAAAAAATGCTGAATGGCATTTATTGTTGAATTTGTTTTTAAATGGGCACTTTCCTTACTACAAAAGCTGTTTGTTTATTTCTTCAATTCAGTAGCCAAGTCATGAGGCTCCTCTTCCGTATTCATATGATAGATATCAATTGCCACCAATATTGCCATATATCCCCACACCAATGCGGAGGCTTTATCAGTATCTAAAAAATTATTCAAAATGCCATGAATATAATAGGTTATTAAGCCTAATAATACACCAAGAGAAAGTGTTTTTAAATGTTTGGTTTTTGATTTAAAATATACTTTTAATCCGGTGTATATGCTCACAGCAAAAATTATAAGAATGCTAATCATTCCCAGCCCGCCCGATTCACTTAAAGGTCCGAGGTATTCACTATGGGCATTGCCACGCTTTCCAGTATTTGTACTAATGCTCGTTTTTTCATGTGAAATCTGAAAAGGAGCATAATTAAACTGATAAGTTCCTGGACCCCAGCCAAAAAAGGGCTTTTCCTTAAACATCCTAATGGCGCTGTTCCAGCGGTTCAGTCGCTCAAGATTTGAGTCATCGTTTCGAACATTAGAAATGGATTTAACATGTTCTGTTATTTCACCTGATGAAGTTTGATTGTTCTGCTCCATTTTCACCATTATTCTTGGCCAGGCACTTAAAAGAATTCCTCCAAAAATAATTCCGGCCATTATGAGAAAGCCGAGTTTGATTCTAAGCTTTATAACGATCCAAAGTCCAAAAATTGCCATTAGACTAACCCATGCAGCTCTGGTATATGAAAACAGGATGGCAGCGATAAATAATCCAATAAAAAGAAAAAACAGGATTCTCTGGCCTACATCCATTTTTACATAGGTTAGAAATAACGCAATGATTACCGGCAAAAGCATGGCCAGCATGGCACCATAGGAGGTGTGGTCGTTATAAAAAGGTTTTACCACCCAATGTGAAGCTGTCTGATTATTTAATCCGTGGGTCGAGTGTCTGATAAGCACATACAAAATAATAATGCTGAAGGGAATGATATAGGCCCATAAATATTGCCTGATTCTTTTTGGGTTTTTAAAAATTTGTGCGGCAAGTAAATAGAAAGCTATGATAAACCAAACCCTTGCAAGCAGAAATTTTGCCGATACCAGTGGCATGGTAGAGGTTATACTGGTAATAAATAACCACGCGAGGTTAAAATAGATAGCGAGGCTTAATGGATGGCGCAATATTTTAATATCGATTCTTTCACCATTGAGGTATTTTAGAAAATACAAAATCATCACTCCCGCCAGAAGTGGCTCGGTGGGGAGAAACATGTCGATAGGGAGTCCCGGAATTACTTTGGATAATGGTATGGAAAAAGGGACGAAAAATACGATTAGGAACAAACCCTTTTCCAATGAGGTAAAAAACAACCAGATAACAGCAATTAAAATAGGCAAAACGGGCAGGTAGTATACCTCAAAATAAATCAAAAGGGTATTCAGAATGACGAATACCAAACCAACAAGAAGAACAAGATAGTTCTCTTTTATATCAGTTTGAAAAAACCGCATTAAGCCTTAACTTTTTTCTTGATATTTTCCGCAACAATTAATGTAATCAGGGTGAGTAAAAACGCAGCCAAAGTCGAAATGATGACTATAATCGATTTTTTGGGATAGGCTTTTTTCTCTGCTTTAAAGGCGCTGTCGACTATAAAAATATGAGGAAGATTTTGTTCTGCTTCAATCTGAGCCTCCTGATATCTTTGGTGCATTCTGCTTAAGCGCTGCACACTAAGCTGAAGCTGGTCTCTAAGAACCGTATAAGTACCCCCATATTTTGCAAGTACAGCCAGCTTTTCTTCAAAAATTCGCTGTGCCTTAATATTATTTTCATTTATAGCCCTACCCAAAGCTTCATGATATCGTTCTGATTGAGCTTCATAATGATTTATACCCAGTGACCGGATGATATCGATTGAATCTTCCAGTTCCTCAATATTTATCACCATTGCATTATATTCTTTTTCAACCAGTTTGAAACCATCAATCGCTCTTTGTTTTAACATTCTGTTGTATACGGTGTCAACAAGTGAGGCAATATCATTGGCAATATCGGCAGCTATTTGTGGATCGGCATCTAAAACATCAATGATAACAGAAAGATACTGGGTGAGTTCAAAATTGATATTGGAGCTAAATTCCGCATATAATTGAGTCATTGGAAATTTGGAATCAGGTTCAATTCCGTAATGTTCCATTAAATTATACTTTTCAATTATTCTATTCTTTATTTCCTCAGAGTTAAGAATTTGCATTAACTGTTCAGATTGTTCTTCCTCACCGATTTCGTACATAGATGCCCGGCCACTATAGTTGTCTGCAAGCAGGTTTTTTGAAATTGAGGTGCTGGTTGTTGGAAACATTACAACGGTTGACCGGAATTTTGGAGTTATTGAAAAGGAGATAAGAATGGAAGCAATACCGGCCAGGAATGAAACTATAAACAAGGGAACCCGTTTGTTCCACATATATATTAAAAAATCAGTTGAACTGAAATCGTAATCGTAATTTACATGATTCTCTTTGGACATAAGCTATAGTTTTATTGTTTAACACTAATGAGGAAGTAATTCTTTTTACCCTTTTGAACGAGAATATATTTTCCGTTTATGAAGTGGTCTTTAGTAACAATGAGGTTTTCATCACTAATTTTTTCTTTATTGATGCTAAGTCCCCCACCTGAAATAAGTCTGCGCAATTCTCCTTTTGATGAAAAAACACCCGTTTCTTCTACCAGAAAATCGAGAATACCCGAATCAGGATGATTGTTTTTAGTTTCAAACTGGGGCACCCCTTCAAAGACCGATAGAAATACATCTTCACGAATTTTATTTAAACTTTCGGTTGCAGCGTTTCCAAATAATATTTCGGAGGCTTCAACGGCCGACAGGTATTCGTCTTCACCATGAACCATTGTGGTAACTTCTAAAGCAAGTTTTTTCTGTAGAATTCTCATATGTGGAGCATCGTTATGTTCTTTAACGAGAATTTCTATATTTTCTTTTCCAAGAAGTGTAAAAATTTTAATATATTTTTCAGCGTCCTCGTCGGAAACATTAAGCCAGAACTGGTAAAATTTATAGGGAGAGGTTCTTTTTGGATCAAGCCATACATTTCCTTCTTCTGTTTTCCCGAACTTTCCACCGTCTGCTTTTGTAATCAGAGGACATGTCAGGGCATAAGCCTCCCCTCCGGCAATCCTGCGAATAAGTTCCGTTCCGGTAACAATATTCCCCCATTGATCGGATCCTCCCATCTGAAGTTTGCAGTTTTTCTCACGGAAGAGGTGAAGAAAGTCGTAGCCCTGAACCAACTGATAGGTAAATTCAGTAAATGACATTCCTGATTTTGACTCAGCCGACAAGCGTTTTTTAACCGAGTCCTTTGCCATCATATAATTAACAGTAATATGTTTCCCGATGTCGCGGATGAAATCCAAAAAACTATAATCCTTCATCCAATCATAGTTATTAACCATTTCCGCCGCATTAGGGGCATCAGAGTCGAAATCGAGAAAAAGAGCAATCTGATTTTTAAGTCCGTCCTGATTTTTACGAAGTGTTTTTTCATCCAGAAGATTCCTTTCCTGAGATTTTCCGGATGGATCGCCAATCATTCCTGTAGCACCTCCAACAAGAGCAAGGGGTTTATGTCCTGCCACCTGAAAATGCTTTAGCATCATAATTCCTACCAGATGACCGATATGCAAGGAGTCGGCAGTTGGATCAATACCTACATAAGCGGTTGCCATTTCTTTTTCAAGCATTTCCTCTGTTCCGGGCATGATATCATGCAGCATGCCCCGCCACCTTAATTCTTCTACGAAATTCATTTTTAGAAAATTTTCCCAAAGATAATAAAATAGGGGAGATTTTATAAAGGGGTTTTGGATTGGGAAATGATAGTTTTTTGAGCGGCGGGGAGGGTGTTGTAAAATATTCTTTTGGTATTGGAAATAAGCGTTTATTTTTTATTTTAGACCTCGGAGGTCTATAAACCTCCGAGGTCTAAAATTATCTAAGCCTTTAAAACCCACAGTTTTTCATTTTCGAGATTCATTAAAATACTGATGCAGCGTGATAAATTAGAGTTTTAAATTCTGATATATTTAACTGTAAATCACTATTAGAAACCCGGTGTCTGACAATATTCGGATTTTGTTTTTTTCTGTTTATTTCGACGTATCAGGATCGGTGAATAATTTTTAATTTTTTTTGGCATGTTTTTAGTTATTTTAGCAACGAACTAAATTTACAAACAATGAAAAAGTTATTTCTACTATTTGGAATCGCCTTCTTAAGCCTTGGAATTAGCTCCGCACAATTTTTTAGCTATGGTATAAAAGGAGGTGTGAATTATTCGAAATTGCAATTTGATGATATCTCCAATATATCCACCAGCGGGATGGATTATAATTTATTGGAAGATAACGCTTTTCAAAGCTTTCATTTTGGAATTATGACACGGTTAAATATAATGAATATGTATATTCAACCCGAATTGTATTTCAATACTTCGGGGGGGAAAGTCCTTGTTCAGGAACTTGATGCCAGTGGAGGTGTAACCGTTGAAAATATTAAGCAGGTTAAGTTTAGTAAAATTGATCTCCCGCTTTTACTAGGATTTAAGATTGGTCCCATGAGGATTAATGCCGGACCGGTAGCTTCAGCAGTTCTTTCCGAGAAGAACGAAATAACAGAGGTTATCCCTGAATTGGAATCATTGTCTAAAGTTTTTACTATTGGATATCAGGCGGGTGTTGGAATCGATATTTTGAAGTTTCTTACACTCGATTATCGCTATGAAGGAGGTCTGAGCAAATGGGGTGAAAAACTTACGGTTGGGGGAAATGATTATCCTTTTGATTCAAGGGCAAATATGCATTTATTGAGCTTGGGAATTTTATTTTAAAAACAGCTTCGTTTTTAGTTGGCTAAGTTGAGTGCTAACTGTTAGTACAAGGGTTTTTTTGACAGGACGACATATTTGATTGATGAAATTTTTGATTCACGAATAATTTAGGCTTAATTTTGACTTTATATTAATAATTTTTATAGTATGAAAATAAGAAGCATAATAGCTTTGTTGGTGATGACATTCTTTATTTCTTTTTCTGCAAGTGCGCAGGATTATAATAATCGTCACAGAAATAAGAATAGGAATAATCATAACCATAATTGGAATCGCAATGGCAACGTTGTTGGAGCTCCTTTGGATGGTGGCCTGTTGACGGTATTAGGCGCTGCCGGTGTGGCTTATTTTGTTTCAAGGAAGAAAAAGAAGAACGGGGAAATTATTTAGGCTTTTTAAGGAAGTTTATTTTTTAGGGTTTGAGATTTTTTTTGTATTTCGATAGGAATTTTGTTTTATAAAGAATTATCAAAATATAGATATTATGAAAACCAAACGGAATCTTTTTTTAATTTCATTGCTTTTCCTTTTCCTTTTTTCTGGTGAAGCAATGGCGCAAGATCGCTTAAGGGACGGCAGCTGTCGCGATACAATAGGTGCCCCTCTGGACGGTGGTCTGCTGGCAATTTTAGGTGCTGCTGGTGTAGCTTATTTTGTAGCACGTAAAAAAAAGAAAAACAGGGAAATTATTTGATTTAAAATTTAATACTTAATATATATGAAGTTAATTTTTTCCTTTGCAACTTTATTGTTGCTTTCTGCTAATAGTCTGTTTGCTGTAGTAACTACCGCGCCACCACCACCAAGCGTTGGTGCTCCTTTAGATGGAGGCTTGCTTGCTATCTTAGCAGCAGCTGGTATCAGTTATTTTGCGGCCAGGAAAAAGAAGAGACAAGCAGAATAATTCAGAGCATTTTTCTATATAATATACCGAATTTAATGTCCGGAGTAAGATATTTTGCTCCGGACTTTTTTGTTTCTTAGGTCAGGTTTCCACGGAATCGAATGCTATCCTAACAATTGAAAAATCCTTATACTGTTGGTTAACTGAATATTACAAGTTGAAATAAAAAAGCCTCGCTTTCTTGAGCGAGGCTTTTTTATGATTATATCAATTTTTATCTATCTCCTAAAACTTCCACTCGTCATTGTCCAGGTTTTATCTGCCATTTTCCAGGGTGAATAGTGATTTTCA
>JAIOZM010000102.1 GCA_021740585.1 Bacteroidales bacterium | reverse complement strand
ATCCCAAGTCATAACATACGTAAACCCCGTCATTGCGATCCGCCAGCTGGCGGAGAAGCAATCTCATATTTTTACCGGGCACTAATAATTAAAAAAATAAAAAAAACATGAAAAACTTCACACTTTCGGAATTATTTATGTTTGCAGTCATTGGCATAATATTTTTGGCGATTTCCCTTTCTTGCAAATATCAGGATGATCCATACTCCAAAGCCCAGTCTCAATATAATGAGTATTGTATTGGATGTCATTTCGACATTAATGACTTTATGGAACGTGATTGGGAATATGGTAAAAATGTTGAGGGGGCATATACCAGCATTCGTTATGGACTGGAAGATATTGGAATGCCATCGTTTCGTAGAACATTTTCTGATGAGGAGATACTGAATCTTTCCAGTTATATAATATCTAAAGGTGATCAGGAAAGTTTTAAGGCTAAGCTCAAGACCGACAATGTTATTGATTCTGAGGAGCTTTCGTATACACTTGAAACGGTAATTGATGGTATGGGTATCCCCTGGGGAATGACATGGTTACCAAACGGAGACATGCTTATTACGGAGAAGTCAGGAACTCTCCTCAGACTTACACCCGAAGGAAAGAAATTTGAAGTTGCCGGAGTCCCGAAAGTATATCATTACGGGCAGGGTGGATTACTTGATATTGAATTGCATCCCAAATATGAGGAGAATGGATGGATCTATATTACCTATTCATATTATGCAGGAGAAACGATTAATGATGGAGGCAGCACAGCCCTCATGCGTGCAAGACTTAAAGATGATAAGCTCGTTGATCAGGAAATCTTATGGAAGGCTTCACCAACAGAGAAAAAAGGGCAGCATTTTGGGTCCCGGATAGAGTTTGACCGGAATGGATTCCTTTTCCTTACTGTTGGGGACCGCGGACAAGGGCATAATGCTCAGGATATTACCAATCACTCAGGATCTGTTCACCGGTTAAATGATGATGGTTCAATACCTGAAGACAATCCATTTGTAAATGTGGAAGGAGCTATAGGATCTATATATAATTACGGTCATAGGAATATCCAGGGTCTGGCTCTGCATCCGGAAACAGGAGAGCTTTGGTCGCACGAGCATGGACCACGGGGTGGAGACGAATTAAATATTGAGTACCCGGGTTTGAATTACGGCTGGCCTGAAATATGCTTTGGAATAAATTATGACGGCAGTATATTAACAGAAGATACAGCACGTGAAGGAATGGAACAGCCTGTAACCTATTGGGTTCCTTCTATTGCTCCATGCGGTATGGACTTTGTTGAAGGAGATATTTATCCGGCCTGGAAGGGAAACATTTTGGTGGGGTCACTTCGTTTTAAGTATGTGGTAAGATGTGTCCTCGACGGAAATAAGGTGGTTCATCAGGAGCACCTGGTCGATGGACCCGGCAGGGTGCGTAATGTGAAGATGGGACCTGATGGATATATTTATGTAGCCATTGAAGACCCGGGAAGGATCTTAAAAATTGTTCCGCAATAATGCCACTCAGAACCTTACTAAGTTTTTTCTTTATCCTCTCTGTTTTTAGGCTGATCGCTCAACCCGACACATTGGTATTGGATGAAGTCGTCATTTCAATTATTCCCTTTCAGGATAATAATGATAAATCAACGTCGGGCTTCATTTCCATTTATGTTCCGGGTTTGGATTTTAAGCAGGTACTTAACAATTCAGAACTTATCAATCTTGCACCTGGTGTTTTCATGGCTGAAGGCACATACAATACCAATCGACTGGTAATAAGAGGAATTGGATCCAGAACACCCTATGGATCCAACAGAATAAGAGTTTACCTTGACGATATACCCCTGACATCGGGTGATGGTGTAAGCAGTGTTGAGGATATAGATGCCTTCAGTATTGGCAGCATTGAAATAGTGAAAGGACCTTCTTCAGCTCTTTATGGAGCAGGACTTGGAGGCATACTCAAACTTTCGACTTCGTATCCGGAAGAACAAGGCCTTACCCTTTATCAGAGCAATGATGTGGGCTCTTTCTCCACTTTTCAAAACAACATTTTTTTGACTTTTAAAAAGAACAGGATGGCCATCACCTCTGGTTATTCGAGGACATTCAGCGATGGATTCAGGGAAAACAGTCGTTTCGAAAGAAGTAACCTCTTTTTAAATGCCAGGTATTATGGCTTAAGAACAAACATATTTGCAAGCATGAATTTGGTGGATTTGTATTCACAAATACCCAGCTCCTTAAATTTTACAGACTATAGTACAAGTCCATGGAAAGCAGCAGGCAACTGGTTGAGTGCTGAGGGATTTGAAGAATATTTGAAGGCTTTGGCCGGAGTTACATTCGAGACAACTGTAAATGAAAATTTAAGTAATAAACTGGTTTTGTTTTCTAAATATGCGAATCCATACGAGCGCAGACCTTTTAACATTTTGGATGAAAGCTCTATAAGCTATGGATTTCGTGAGTCGTTAAGCTATGATGCAGGAGAAGTTAAATTTTCGGCTGGACTGGAATATTACAGGGATCATTTCAACTGGCAGATATATGAAACTTTGGAAGAGGGGCAGGGCATGATCTTATCGGATAATGCTGAGAAAAGGCAATACCTGAATGCCTTTAGTTTTGTGAGATGGAATATGGGTTCACGGTTTACTGTAGATGCCGGTCTTAATGTAAATATGCTGAAATATAATTTAGAGACAATTTTTGAATCAGATTCTACAGATAACACAGGAAAATACAAGTATAAGCCTGTTGTTTCACCCCGTTTGGGAATGAATTATCAGTTTATGGCCTCCCATTTTTTGTATGCTTCAATCGGACACGGTTTTTCTCATCCGTCACTGGAAGAGACGCTTATGCCAGAAGGCACAGTAAATACAGGCCTGAAACCAGAGGAGGGGTGGAATATTGAGCTGGGAGAAAGGGGCTATTTTCTTTCCGGAAGAATCTCCTATGATATTACCGCTTACTTAGTTTACCTGAAGAATTTATTGGTTACGGAAAGATTATCAGAGGAAGTGTTTTATGGCATAAATGCGGGGACTGTTTTAAATTCAGGCGTGGAAATACTGGGACAAATTTCTCTTTTAAAACCTATCCCTGAATCTAAGTATGAATTGAAAATGATACTTGGAATGACTTTGTCTGATAACCAGTTTAAGGATTTTACAGATGAGGGAGTATCTTATAATGGCAGGCAATTACCAGGTATTCCCGGACAAGTAGTTCATACGACCTTCATGGGTAGGGCAGGCGCCTTCAGTACGCGACTCCAATACAAATATGTAGGTAAACAATGGATGGATGACGCCAACCTGAACAGAAGTGAAGGCTACAATCTTCTAAACTTTCAGTTGGCCTGGAAGCCTGTTTTTCCATCAAGCCATTTCGGAATAGAATTATTTGGAGGCATAAAGAATTTGTTAAATACTTCTTATGCATCCATGGTATTGGTTAATGCTCCTTCCTTTGGCGGGAATGCTCCAAGGTATTATTATCCCGGTTTACCAAGACAGATACATGCAGGGCTGGCTATTCGATTTAAAGATTGACACTATGAGATTTTAGTTTTCTTCTGATTTAACTTGTATTGGTATGATTACGGGGCGAGGATGTATGATCTGAGAAATGCTAAGTGGATAATGACCTATCCTACTATTGTCTTAAAGACAGTCCATTATAAATACAGGTTTGGAACACAAATTAAAAACCAGCAAAATGTATTATATTTGTGTTTATGACAGACAAAAGTCTCAATATTGATAGTATTGTGAATCATTGGAAGGAATCTTCGGATAAGGATTACCAAACAATGTTGAACTTGTTCAATTCATCAGATTATAATTGGGCTTTATTTTTGGGACATTTAGTTATTGAAAAACTCCTGAAAGCAATTTATGTTAAGAAATTCAAGAAACATGCTATTTTTGGACATGATCTTCTGAGGCTTGCCTCAAAAACAGATTTAGTTTTATCAGAGGAGCAATCAGAATTGTTTGACAGATTGACGACTTTTAATATTAATACACGTTATGACTCTTATAAACAAGAGTTTAATAAATTGTGTACAAAGGAATTTGCTGAAGAATGGAAGCTTAAAATAGAAGAATTAAGAAGATGGTTAAAGGCACAGCTGTAAATATTGCAAAAAGGTACATCAAACAGCTTCCTGTTGAAATAGATGTTAGGAAGGCATACCTGTTTGGTTCCTATGCAAAAGGAAATAATACGGGTGATAGTGATATTGATATAGCTATTGTTTACGGTAGCAAGAAAGATATATTTGAAGTCCAGATGCAATTACTTCGCTTACGCAGAAAAATTGATCTTCGTATCGAACCACATCCTATTATGGAAAAAGATTTTTCATCTTTAAACCCATTCGCAGATGAAATTATGCAATCTGGAATTGAATTGGTATGATTACGGTGCGAGGATGTGTGAAAAAGTATTCTTATACAAAACGTATAGAACGTGCTTAATGAGCTGAAGTAAAATACTATTACCCTCCTATCTCAAAAACTTCTCCCTATTCTGTAAGTTCATCAATCCTAAAAGGAGAAACACAATACTGGAAACAATAAGTATAATGCGATTCTGACGAACGGTTTCTATCCATATTATTTCATTCATATCGCTTGGGGTATTGAATGGATTCAGGAAGATATTCCATTTGGATTCGTCGAGTTCATCGGAGAGAATGAGAAATACCAATCCGAGTACTATTAAAATAACTGCGGTGGCATTTCCGCTTTTCACCAAAGTTGAAACAGTGAAACCAAGGGTTGAAATAAACAGTACGAGAAACATTAACTGAGTTACCATAGCAAATATGGGAATGCTTACCAATGCATAATGGGCAATGGCCGCAAAGGGAAAGAGAAACAAAAAAGCAATTACCTGAACCATAAGTATGCGTATCAGCCAGACTTTGTAACGGTAATCGGGAATGCCGAAAATAATTTCCAGAGTTCTCTGATCGGCATCGTTTTGTATACCAAAGGCGGAAGGGTAGAATACCAATAAAATGGCAGGGAAGATTAACAAGCCATATACATCTTGTATTCCCATATAGTTGTCGTCGAAGGCACTGATGGTTCCAATGAGAAGGAAGAAGGCGAAGGATGCCAGAATAAAATATACAAACTTGCCCCCAAATACAATTCTCATATTGTAGCGTATGAGGCTTATTAAGTTTCTTTGAATATTCTTATATTTTTTGAAGTTTTGGTTCATGTGTTTAAAGTTAATTTTCTTTCCTTCATTTTCTTTTTAGATCTCAACAACCACAAATACGCATCTTCCAGCAGTGGACTTTCTTCTTCAGCCGATTCAAAAGGCTTTTCTGCAGAAATGCATCTTACTCTTATCTGATCCTGATCTCTCATATGGTGCATTACTAGTAAATTTTTTGTTCTTTCTTCAAACTCTGCTGCAGGTAACATTACTTTCCATACCTTGCCTTTGGCAATATGGGTCATTTCATGTGGTGTTCCATTAAACAAAACTTCTCCATTGTTAATAACTGCCATTGTATTGCAGGAACTTGAGATGTCTTCTATTATGTGGGTAGAGAATATTACGATCCGGTTCCGGCTTAGCTCAACTAAAAGGTTCCTGAATCGTATGCGTTCTCTCGGATCAAGACCTGCTGTGGGTTCATCCACTACCAATATTCTGGGTAGATGTAATAACACCTGAGCAATACCTATTCTCTGTTTCATTCCTCCGGAAAAGGATCCAATTTTTTTATTCCGGCTGTCCCACATATGAACCGATTTAATGACTTCCTCTATTCTGGCTTCCCGTACACTGGCGTCTGCTATTCCTTTAAGAATGGCCTGATAATCGAGATAAGCAGTTGCCGTCATATTCTCGTACATTCCGAACTCCTGCGGAAGGTAACCGATAAGTCCTTGCAATTCCTCCCGCTTTTCCTGTGTATCTATTCCATTGATCCATATTTTCCCGTAACTCTGTTCCAGGATACCACAAATGATGCGAATTAAGGTCGATTTCCCGGCACCATTCGGACCCAATAATCCAAACATTCCTGTTCCTATCTCCAGTGAAACCCCTTTTAAAGCTTTGAATTTCTCCTTTCTTTTTCCAATACCGGGCAATATTTTCACAAACCACACAAACCAACGAAAAACTTTAGCTACATTTTCTGTTTTCAGATCTTCCAGCCGGATTTTACGCACAACATACTGAATGGCCATTATTAAATACCAAATAATGGCTATAACAAGAGTAAAACCCGGGTTTTTCCATTCCAGATAGGAGAGGGTGAGGATCAGAATAGGGCTTATATATCTAATGAATACCAGAAAAAGACCAAGCCATTTGTTTTTGTAAAACTGCATGAATCCTTTAATCATCACTATTATAAAATACCAGGAAATAACAGAGGTAATTAATTTCCATGAGGCACTTACCAGATAAAACCATGAAAAATATATTAAAAATCCAAGGAGGGGTATTTGCCAGATCAGGGATTGAAATTTTGGTCCCGGGTCATTTTGCTTCTGATCAGCAAGATTGCTCATTTTGATTCCGGCCTTGTAATCGCGGCTGGCCTTTCCGTCTCTGCCATATATTTTTACCAGATTTGAAATGCTTATATGAAGATTTGAATCCTCTGAAATAATCCGGGTTTTAGCTTTTCGAAGACTTGTAGTCACAAACCAAATAACGGAAGGGATTCCTACCACAACCAGTATTACCCCTGCCATTTTCCAGATAAACATTTCTATCCCAAGAAAAACAAAAGTAAACCCTGCAACTTCAAGGACCAGCATAAGAACTTTCAAATGTATTTTCAGGGACTGTATCCATTTCAGGGAATAATTTATGCCATTGTATAGCATGGGTATAAAGACCAGGGTTAAAAGAGTACTGACCATTAATCCTCCAATAACGGTTACTGCAAAAGGAGGGCCAATAGCCTTAACATATTCTGCCTTTCCCATGGCTAATGGAAGCATAGCAACACATGTTGTTACAGTGGTTATTAAAATAGGCCTTACCCTTGAGAGCCCGGCAATCATAATAGCCCTGGTTCTTCGGTACCCTCTGTCCTGAAGGATATTTACAAAATCCAGTAGAATAATACCATTATTTACCACAACTCCTAGTAAAATCAGGAATCCGGTAAGGGTATTTGCATTGAAAAGTGAATTTCCGGTAATGGTCAGAAAGAAAAAGGATCCTATTGCGGCCAGTGGAATTGAAAATAGTAAAACAAATGGGGTGATAAAAGATTCAAAGACAACGGCCAGGATCATATAGACCAGAAGTATGGCAATAAGGAAAAGGTATTTGAATTCATCCAGCTGAGATTCTTCCTGAACAAGTTCAACGGCTATACCAGAAGGAATCCCTGCATTTTCAATTATGTCTTGTATCTCCTCCCGGGCAAACTCGAGGAGTTCTTTTGAATCGTATACCTCTTCTTCATACCGGTATCTTAATTTAATCTGTTTTTCCTGGTTAATCCTTGATATTTCACGCATTCCCCTGGAATAATAAATATCTGTAAAACCCTCCAACTCATAATGGTTTTCATCATCCAAATCGGGTATTTCCAGGAGTTTCAATTCATCCATGGTTTTATCTTCCTTTGCATCTTCCAGAAGGCTTTCATCATATTTTATCATGATTTCATATTCCTCCGTCCCCTGACGGAAGCTGACTCCCGACCCGATTTCGTTTTGGAATGATCCAAGTTCACTAAGTACCTGACTAAGAGTGATATTATTATCATTCATCAGGAGGGTGTTAAAATCAAGGTGTACTTCCGGTTGATTATCTTTAACAGACAGATTAGCGCTGCGAATATTTTCCAGTTCTTCTATGTATGACTCGAGTGCTTCTGCAACCTCAATCATAAGGCTGAAATCCTGTCCCTTAATTAACAGGTATTCCTCATCTTCACCTATTCCCATTAATTTCTGGAAATCCATACCTCCACTCTCACCTCCTCCGCCTCTGGATCCTATATTTGCTGAGGAAGCCGACAGACTTATGCTTGCCGATGAGTTTTCTTCGATCTCATTCACCAGATCATCCACTTCCGATTGTACCGTTCCAAAAGTTTTTTTGTTAATATCCTTAAAATCTTCATGCAGGATTAGCGTTAGCATAGCTTCTTCCTCCTCTATACTTGAAACTATATCCTTAATTTCCTCAACCTCCTTCAGTTTATCTTCCAGACTTGTCACCAATTTATCTGTAGATTCCAATGTGCTTCCTGAGGACATGGTAACATATACTTTTATCTGATCGGTTTCGAGTTCTGTAAGTTTATTGACAGAAACAGACATGGTGGTAAGGATGGTAACGAAAAACAGAATCAGCACTCCGATTATGGTGGGAGCGGGATTTCTGAGGGCTGTTTTCAGGAGGAACAGGTAAAATCTGATTCCTTTATTATCGATGGAGACTTTTTGGTACACCTCCTTTGCCTTTTCTTTTTTTCGTGCTATAATTTTATGCACTATCATAGGGATGAGAAGAAGGGATACAAAAAGCGAAACGCTAAGGGTTGATATTATTGAAACTCCAATATGTTTTCCCAGCAGCTGCACCAGATAATTGCTTGAAAAAATAAAAGGGGTAAATACTGCAATTGTTGTAAGTGTTGCGGCAAGTATTGATCGCCATACCTCCCTTGTTCCCTGCAGAACGGCATCTGAAGGTTTGTAGCCTAAAGTGCGCAGACGGTATATATTTTCAAGTACAACCACCGAGGTATCGAGCAACATTCCAACTGCCAGGGCTATTCCAACAAGGGTAAGGCTGTTTATAGATACATCAAAACCAAAGAAGAAATTAAAAGCTGTATAAATAGAGACAGGCATGGCTAGTGCAACAACTATAACCAGACTTATATTTCGTATAAATACCCATAGGATAAATACAGCCAGGAGTCCACCTGTAAGAGCAAGATTAATGATCTGATTTATATTATCCTCCATAAGTTCAGCTGCATTATCCTGAACAACAATTTCAATATCGTAGGCAGCATATTTTTTATTGAGTTTCTCCAGATCCTTAATGAAGTTATGAGATAAATCGATGATATTTGCCTGTGCGTCGTTGATCACCATAAGCGTGATAGCAGACTTTCCATTTACCCTGCTGATAGATTCTTCATCCTTTTCACCATAATAGACTTCAGCAATATCCTTTAATTGAACAGGATTTTTGCCTCTCCCCACAACAAGGTTTTCTATCTGCATTATATCCTCATATTCAGCATCGAGGTAAACAAAGAATCGTTCACCAGACTCTTCAATAGTCCCGCCGTACTGTCTGATATTCATGTTTCGCGAAAGAATACTTCTAACTCTGGATGGAGCTATACGATAGGCATCACAAGCTGTTTTGTTTAGGATAATGTCCACCGATTTTTGCCGGCCTCCATAAACATTGATGGCAGCCACACCATCGATATTTTCAAGCTCAGGAGTAATTTTCTGATCAACAAAATTTCTGACTCTGTCAGCATCACCCGAACCTCTAACCTGCAGAGTCATCAGAATATTCGTCATCTGCTCGGTATCTACTTTAATTACACGCAAACTGAATTCCCCGGGCAGTTCCTTGCTAAGGGTGGCAATGCGTTCGTCTAGTTTCAGGTAAGCGTATTTAAGATCGGTATTGTTTTCATAAGAAACATATACCGTTCCTCTTTTTCTGCTGGCTGATGACTCAATAAGTTCAATGTTCTCAAGTCCGGCAATAGCAGCTTCAACAGGAATGATCGCTTTTTGCTCCATATACTCAGGAGTGACGTCAATTCCTGAGCTTACCTGAACATAAAGCATAGGAAGTTCCGCATTGGGAAACATTTCCATTTTAAGTTGCTGATAGGAGATATAGCCAAGAAGGGTGCTGGCTATAAACAGCATAGAAATAAGTACTTTCCTTTTTATAATGAAGGTCATCTGTTAATAATTTATTTTCAATGGTCAGATAGGAACATCCACAAAAAATATCGTTGATTGATTAAGTATTAGGTATGGATATTTCATGCTTCTATCTCCGGATTCTTTGATTTAGACCATCTGAGTTCCAACTGCCCGAAAAACAGATATACACATGGTATTACTACCAAAGTTAACAAGGTTGAAGTAATCAGCCCACCGATTACCGCCCATGCCATGGGAGATCGCAAAGAAGCACTTTCCCCGAAGCCAAAGGTAAGGGGCAACAAGGCCAGTATGGTTGTGAGCGAGGTCATAATGATAGGTCGGATTCGTCTCTGTCCGGCCATAACTATAGCCTCTTTGAGTTTCATTCCACTTTGTCGGAAGCGGTTTATTGCATCAACCAGAATGATTGAATTATTAACAGCAATTCCCACCAACATTATTATACCAATTACAGCCATAATATTCAGAGACTTACCCTGAAAGTAGAAAATGGCCAATGCTCCAACTACAGAAAGTGGAACCGTTAATAAAATAGTAAAAGGGTGAACCAGGCTCTCAAACTGAGAAGCCAGAACCATGTAAACGAGGATTAATGACAATAAAAGTGCAAAACTCAGGCTGCTCATAGATTCCCGTCTGAGAGCCTCTTCACCGGAAATTAAGTATTTGTAGTCGGGTTGAAATTCAATCCTTGCCAAATTAAGGTCAATGCTCTCTGCCATTTTATCAAGAGCGATATCCTTGTTCAGATCTGCTGTGATTTTAATAATGCGATTCTGGTTATTATGTAAAATCTCTTTGGGTGAATTCCCAATACTTATTTCAGCAATTTCCTTTAGCAATACTTCGCTGTTATTGACTTCAATACTTAGTGTCTCTAATTCTTTCAAACTAATATCCTTCAGCTTTACACTGATGTCTGTAAGATCGCCCTTCACAGTCATTTGTCCGGCGCTTGAACCCTGAAGCTTTTCGCTCACCCTGTTTATAAGTGTGCTTATATCGATATTCATTAATCCTGCACGGTATCTGTCAATTTTAATATCCACTTCAGGCGCACCTCCTTCCACAGAAGAAATAATGTTTTGTAAGCCATCAATATTTTCAAGCTCCTTTATGACCTGTAAACTCAAATCCTCAAGAACAGACATTTCATCACCGGAGATTTCGATCACCAGAGGAGCCTCGTCGGTGCCAAGGATTGATTGAAGCGCTGTTTCTTCCTGCCTGCAAACCAACTCGATGTTCTGGCTTTCAGAAAACATATCATTGAGACTGGCAATAACAAATGAGGTGGAAATTAAACCGTCAGGGATTAGCTTAACTTTGATGGTTGACATATTCTGATCATCAAAAACATTTCCACCTGCTGTTGAAAGTCCTGAGGTAGGGCCAATCTCACTATAAATAAGTTCAATTTCACCGGGAGCGAGTTCCCTGAGCAGTTCCTCAATACTTTTAACTGCTCCGGCAGTTCTTTCTAATCGGGTTCCCTCAGACATTTTGAGATCGATGTAAAACTCGCGGGTTTCAGATTTTGGCATAAATTCGCTACCCATATCCTGAAGCATCAACCATCCCGATCCAATCAGAACAAGGGTGGTTATAAGAATCCAGGCTTTATAGTTTAAGATCTTTTCGAGGAAACGTCCATACCCATTAAACTTAATGGATTCTTGTTTTTTCCCTTCAAAAGGCGATTTTTTTTGGTATAAACGGGAATAAAGCATTGGTATGATGAGGATAGCAACAACCAATGAGCATAATAATGAGAATGCAACGGTAAAGGCCTGTTCACGGAACAATTCACCCGCAGCACCATGCATATATACAATAGGAATAAAGACAACAATGGTTGTAAGGGTTGAAGCAATAATAGCGCCACCCACCTCGGAGGTTCCATTTATGGCCGAATCTTTTGCAGATTCTCCTGCTTCATGCTTTCTGAAAACATTTTCGAGGACTACTATCGAATTATCCACCAGCATTCCCGCTCCGAGAGCGAGCCCCCCCAGGGTCATAATATTTAATGTAAGTCCGGTGAAATACATTAGTGAAAAGGTGGCTATAATGGAGATGGGTATGGCAGCACTAACGATAGCTGTGGGTCCGATCTTTCGTAAGAAAATAAGCAGCACAAATACAGCGAGAATTATTCCACTTAAAGCACTATCTCTAACTTCACCAATAGCCTCCGAAACAAATTCTCCCTGATCCTCAATTATGGTAAAAGTAAATCCGGGAAGAGCTTTTTCCATTTTTATCAGAGCCAGCTTTAATTCGTCAACCGCTTTAACGGTATTATAGCGCATTTCTTTGTAAATGCTGAGACCGATGCAGGATTCTCCATTTAGGGTGACAGCATTTTCCAGATCTTTGGATTGTAATCTAATTTTGGCAACATCTTTTAGCAGGACAGGAACCCTTTTCCCTGGTGAGGAATTATCTGTGGCTGAAATTTTTACAATAATGTTTTCCAGATCCTGGATTTGCTCAAGTTCGCTGAGTCCACGAACCACATAGCGCTTTCCCATTTCAACAATGGAGCCTCCCGAAACATTCTGATTGAAGCTCTGAATTTTGGTGGAAATGCTTGCCAGATCGATGCCGTATGATTTTAGCAAATAATCATTGGTTTCAACCAAAACTTCCATTTCTTCAACTCCATCGATATCCACATCTGCAATACCTTCGAGCCTGATTAATTCATTACGTACATAATTTTCTGCAACTTTTCTGAGTTCATTGAGATCATTTGTTTCAGAGTGTCTCATGGCTACAAGCATCACAGGGTCAGCGTTTGGATCATGCTGAGTGATATTCAGTTCATCCAGATCATTATTCTGATTAAATGATGAAAGTGCTTTAGAAAGATCGAGAAATGCTTCGTCCATATCTTTGTCCCAACTATACTCCACTTCGATCTGGGCAACACCTACCCTGGAGACAGAGGAGACATTAACCACTCCGCTTTGACGAATAGCCAATGCTTCCACATTTTCTACAAATTTTTCTTCCATTTCCTCCGGGGGTCGCTCGCCCGCTTTTATTTCTATGAAAAGACGAGGACTGTTCAGGTCGGGGAAAAGTTCAATTCCAAGTTTATCAAATGAAATATATCCCAATAAAAGGGTGGCAAGAATTATCATGCTCACTGAAACAGGATATTTTACAGAGAATTGTGTTATAGATTTTAACATAGTTTTTGAAAATTATTGCCTTGGGCTTATTATCTCAGAACCTTTACTCTGGAATTTTCACGTAGTGTTTCATAGCCTCTGATTACAAGTGATTCTCCTTCTTCCAGACCGCTCAGAACCTCAATTTTTCTTTCACTCTCAAGTCCTGTGGTAATTAATCGCATATCGGCAACACCTTTTTCCACCACAAATACAAATTTATCTCTGCCTTTTGAAACAATTATATCCTTTGGAATTACAATTGTATTTTCGGAGCTGTTTATTACCAGATCAGCTTTCACGAACATTCCCGGTAAAATGCTTTGATTTTTGTTTTCCACATTGACAAAACATTTAAAAGTTCTGGCTTCGGGATCAATAGCGGGTGAAATCTGGGTTATTTTCCCAATTAGCGTGTCTTTGGTATGGGTATAACTTGTTATGTAAACTTTCAGTCCTTTTTCCACATTAACAAAATACTTTTCGGGAAGATTTGTTTCCAGATACAGGCTGGAGTAGTCAATGAGTTTCACCAACAGGGTGTTGACATTAACCTTAGTCCCATTTGTGTAATAGGGGAGTTCTGAAATAACACCTGCAAAGGGTGAGCTGACGGTCATTTTGGCAAGATTAATACGGCTGCTCTCTGCGTCGTACTGAGAATTAATCAGGCCTATTTCAGCATTTTTCAATTCGCGCAAAGTTGCTCCGCCTTTTTCATAGAGTGATTTTTGTTTCTCATACTCTTGTGCGGATATTTCAAGATCGACTTCCTTAGATTTTATCCTGAGGCCATTTGAATATTCTTCATCCTCGAGTTTAATTATCACCTCCCCGGATGAAACTTTGTCTCCCAGTGCGTAGGGTTTTCTTGTGTCAGGATTAATCTGCAAATTATATTTACCAGCCATTTCAGAGCTAAGGCTAACCTCTTTTATTGGATATACCGTAGCGGTGGTGTTTATAAATTCCTCCAGGGATGAGGTGCTTACTTCTATCACACCCACTGGTACCTCAATGGTGGCACTTACGCCCAGGTCAGGCTGTTTGCATGAATAGGCAACGAAAAATGTCGCTATCAGGATTGTAATTATCAGTTTTCTATTATTCATCTCTAATTGATTTATTTATCTTTTTCCACCCATGCTTCCGGTACAATGGAAATTTGGTTTTCAAAGTCGTATAAGGTTTGTATTTTAAGATTAAGAAGTTCGAGTTTATAGTCGATTATGGCATTTGTAAGCGACATTTTACGGTCGGATAGCTGGTTTTGGTAAATACCAAGGTCCAGGCTGGTGAGATCACCATTTCTGTATCGTTCCAGATTAATTTCATAGGTCAGTTCTGCATTCTCCACGGTTTTTTCCTGGATTATGATTTGATTCTTCAGGTTTTGAAGACTTCTGATAATCGATCTTACATTGACCTGAATATCGACTTTTTCTACTTCCAGATCAATTTCGCTGCTTTTAAGATCTGCTTCGGCAGCCTTTATCTCAGACTTTCTTTCTCCCCAATCAAAAATCGGAATATTTAAAGTTAATCCAATAGCCGGTGTGTTAGTGGGATGTTCGAATAGAAGTCCGAGTTCCTCATTATTTGAAGTTACTCCAAAGGAGGCTGTCACTGTTCCGCCAAACTCATTTACGGTTTTGGCATCTAAAAGGCTGAACATGGAGTTTTCGATATCGATTTCTCTTTGCCGGAGCTCCATTCTGTTTGCCAGGGCATGTTCGATGGCTACGTCAAGATCAACATTTACCGAATCAACTTTAATGAGAGTAATCAGCTCAAATTCTTCATTAATAGGCAATCCAACAATAACTTTTAATTGATCCATGGCATCCTGAAGACTTAGCTCTGCATTATAAAGAGACGACTCACTGGTTGCCATATTCACTTCCGACTGATATAATTCCTCAAGAGCCAGAAGTCCGCCTTCAACCTTATTTTTAATAATCTCATGGCTCTCCTGATTATTTTTGAATTCTTCATTGGCTATATCAAATCTCATTTGCCTGGAATAAACGGTATAAAAACCCTGAGTTACTTCTCTTTCCAGACTTAATTTTTGCAATTGATACCTGAGCAGGGCATATTCGTAACTTAATTTTACAGATTCGAGTTGAACCTTGGTTTTATTGTATGTGAAAATGGGCTGAGTAAGCTCGAGATTTAAACGGTTATTCCATGTTCGGGATATTGGATTTAAGGCCCCCAGTGATTCAGATTTATTATAGTTATAGTTGAAAGTATTTCTAAGGGAAATCGTTCCATCTGTGGGTAAAATTCTCTGATTAATAGCAAAAGATCCTGCAGAGCTTGCCGATTCATTCTTATACCATTCACTTGTTCGGTTATCAAAACTATTCGATTTTTGATATTCAAAAGGATTGAGGATAAGACTAAATTGCGATTTTAGGCGTGCTCTCTGGGCATTCAGCTTTTCCTGGCTTTTGATCAGGGAAAGTTCAGTTTGCTGAATCGTGGGAGAGTTTAGCATGGCGATGTCCAGGGCTTTTTTAATATCCAGTACCTCCTGAGCCAGGAGACTGGTAGTCTGGGCCAGCATAATGGTTAGGAAAAAAAGATTCCTTATTTTTTTGATATGATTCATATGTTTATTATTGCATATTTGTTACTATTTTTGCCTTACTCCTCACTAACCCCTCCCTAACCCTCCCCTAAAGATAATGCCAATTGACATTACAAGGGATAAATAGAAAAAGTTATCGTTCTTTGACATAATTGTTAATAATTTGAAGGTACTGATTAATTACGTGCCTCGTAATGTTGGTTGTATGATGAATAAAATCAACATCTTT
>JAIOZM010000101.1 GCA_021740585.1 Bacteroidales bacterium | reverse complement strand
AAGCTCCCAAAATATTTTAAACAAGGATAAGAGACCAAGATGCTGACCCTCCCGACCTTTTGTCGGGATGCTCTGAACCAGCTGAGCTAAGCTCCCTAAAGCGGATGCAAATATAATTCTCTAAAATTTAATACCAAAGAAAAATCAAATTTATTTTTGGCTTAATTTCAGGAGATTGTTTTTACCTTTCACAAGGTAGAATTACTTTACCACTCCTGACTTCTTCAAGGAGAATTTTGGCACCGTCTCTGTTTAATTCCAGATTGTGAACCATTTCCACAAAACTATCCCACTGCTTTCGTGAGATTTTATTCTTCTTTAAGAGCTTATCCTCCATTACCATTGTTTCGGAATGCTCTTGTATTTTATAATGCTGGTCTAGTAATTGATCTGTAGGACTCATATTTGTATAAAAGTTTCATTTCTATATCTATTGTCAATTTTTTATGATTGAATAAACTAACAACAGATAATCTTTGAAATTGTTTTGAATTACTTATGGTTAATAATCTATTGACAACTATTATAACTTTATGGTTGCTTTTTAATTTATATCCGACCATGATCAATAAACTCAATGACCTCCGAAACAACAAAGCTACTTCCTCCAACAAAAATCAAATCCTGAGGCCCCGCATTTTTTTGAGCACATTTAAATGCTTCGGAAACTGTAGGGTAGGAGGAGCCGGTTAAGCCAATTTCCTGGGCTGATTTCATTAATTCAAATTCATTCATTGCCCTGGGAATGGAAGCTTTGGTAAAATAGTAAATGGCTTCTTTCGGTAAAAGTTTAAGGATTGTGCTTATATCTTTGTCCGACACCACTCCAAGTACAAAATGAAGTTGTTTATAAGCTGTGTTCGTAATCTGCTCAACGACTTGCTTTATCCCATCTTCATTATGACCTGAATCGCATATAGTTAATGGATTGTAACCGATTTCCTCCCAACGCCCACGGAGTCCGGTTAAGGACACCGTTTCCCTGATTCCATCATAAACAGCCTGCCTCGGGATGTCAATTCCGGAAAGCTTTAATTCAATAATGGCTGCGAGGACAGTGATAATATTTTTCTTCTGATATATTCCTTTTAAATCGGAAATCAAAGTGTGATATTCAGTGTCTGATGAAGAAATGTTGTGAGATATTTTACGGTCGGAAGTAATTAAACTGTGATGATGTGTGAAAATCTGATCAGCGAATGAAATCCGGGAACTCCTGATTGTACTGATTTCCTGAAAAACACTTGCGGTTTCTTTATCTGTTTCCCCAATTACTATAGGAACTCCTTTTTTAATAATACCCCCTTTTTCTGTAGCAATTTCTTTTAAAGTATTTCCCAGAAAACGCATGTGATCCATACCAATATTTGTAATAATACTTAAAAGTGGGTGTATAATATTGGTTGAGTCAAGCCTGCCTCCCATACCGGTTTCAATAACAGCAATATCCACTTTCTCCCTGGCAAAATACAAGAAAGCAAGATCAGCCGTCATCTCAAAAAAAGAGGGCTCCAAAGCTTCAATGAGCGATTTATTTTCTCTCACATAATTTACTACTTCCTGTTCGGGAATCATTTTACCGTTTATCCTTATTCTCTCCCTGAAGTCTGTCATATGGGGGGAAGTATATAATCCGGTTTTCAGACCTGCACTCTGTAAAATTGCCGCCAGCATGTGTGATACCGATCCTTTTCCATTCGTTCCTGCAATATGAATGGATTTGAATTCCCTGTGAGGGAAATTGTGAGCCTTATCCAAGGCAATTGTAGTATCCAGACTGTTTTTGTATGCCGCAGCACCTGTTCTTTGATACATGGGAAGAGAAGAAAACAGAAAGTCCAGAGTTTCTTTATAATTCATTTTTTATTTTATACTATTTACATGCAACATCCTTATTAAAACAAGATAACTCCGGTTTGTAAATTTATAGATATGAATGATGAGGGATTAAAATTCCCGATATTCAATATTTCTTTTAAAAGGTTTTCAATTGGTTTTACTATTTTACCCGACTTCAACGATAAAAAATTACAGTATATTCAGACCTGTACTACTCTTATTCCATCTGTTTACCCCAAAGCTCATAATAAATTTTTTCCTTTTCAAAACGTTGGGGCATTTCTTTATTTTCAGCCGGAAAGCCTAATGAAACCAATGCAAAGGGCTTAATATGTTCTGGCAAATTGAAAAGTTTTGCAAAATCATTCATTCTCTTCTCACGGGGATAAACACCAATCCAACAACCGCCTATCCCAAAACTATGGGCTGCCAATAGCATATTTTGAGTGGCTGCTCCACAATCTGCTATCCAGAATCCATCATCATGTTGCTGTTTCTCATCTCCACAAATCAGGATTGCATGACTTGCTTCTTTAAGCATTCTTGCACTTGCATGGATTTCCATCACCTTTTTCATACTACTTTTGTCCTCAATAATAACAAAATTCCAGGGCCTCTTATTTACAGCTGAAGGAGCATACATAGCGGCATTGATAATCCTGATAATGGTTTTGGTATCAATTTTTTCATCGGTGTATTTCCGAATGCTTCTTCGGCTGATTATTATTTCTTCAAAATCCATTTTTAATAATATTTGTAGGTTATCAACAGGTTATTAACTACTTAAATGCTGTTTTATGTGGTAAATTTAGGTCGATTTTATTAATTATAAAAGAAATGGGATATGAAGAAGCAAAAGAAGATTTTTATTCTCGACACCAACGTCTTGTTGCATGACTATAAATGCATCTACAATTTTGAAGAAAACGATATTATTATACCCATCACAGTCCTTGAGGAATTAGACAAATTTAAAAAGGGAAACGACATTCTGAATTTTCAGGCACGGGAGTTTACCCGGGAATTGGATAAAATATCGGGTGACGAATTATTTAACGGTGGACTTCCTCTGGGGAAAGGGATGGGAAAGTTAGCTATTGCCATAGGGCGGCCTTTTTCTGAAAAATTGAGAAATTCATTTCCTGAAAACACCCCCGATCATCGTATCCTTGCCATTACCGAACATGTCTTCAATGAAAATAAAAACAACATTGTAAGATTGGTTACCAAGGATATAAATCTTAGAATGAAGGCAAAATCCCTTGGTCTGATGGCACAGGATTACCAGAATGATATGGTGACGAATATCGATGATTTGTATAAAGATATCAATGTTGTGGAGGGAGCAAATGAGGAGGCAATTAATAATTTGTATTTGCAGCACGGTGGTGTGGAGGTTGATAAGTTTAAAATTGAAACCAAACCAATTGCTCATCAGTATTTCATTTTCAGAAACGCAACGGCAAGTGCATTAGCCCATTTCGATCCCTTTAATAAGGTTATAAACAGGGTGGAGAAAATAAAAACCTACGGAATTGATCCGCGAAATGCAGAGCAAACATTTGCTATGGACGCGCTGTTAAGGCCAGAGGTTCAGCTTGTTGCGCTAACCGGTAAGGCCGGAACCGGAAAAACACTGCTTGCCTTGGCTGCTGCCCTTCATCAGCGGAAAATGTATACCCAGATTCTTCTGGCACGACCTATTGTTCCATTGGCAAACCGGGATCTTGGCTTTTTGCCGGGCAATGTCGATGAAAAAATAGGTCCATACATGCAGCCTCTGTTCGATAATCTTTCTGTAATAAAGCATAAGTTCAGTATGCAAAGTAAAGAATTTCAGAAAATTGATGAAATGCTAGCAGCTGATAAATTAGTAATTACTCCTTTAGCTTACATCCGTGGACGGAGTTTATCTAAAGTTTTCTTCATTGTCGATGAGGCACAGAATCTTACTCCTCACGAAGTAAAAACAATTATTACCCGGGCAGGTGAGGGAACGAAGATGATTTTCACCGGCGATATTCAACAAATAGATTCGCCTTATCTGGATACGAAAACAAACGGATTGTCATATCTGGCTGACAGAATGCGTGGACAGGATGTTTTTGCTCACGTTCATCTGGTAAAGGGTGAAAGGAGTTATCTCGCTGACATTGCCAGTAACTTATTGTAAATTCCAGCACAATATTTTTTTGTTCAGGCCTTAAATCATTGGATTTTTTCTTATATTATGGCTTCAAATTAAAAGAGCAAATGAAAACATTGATGATTGTAAGGCATGGGAAATCTGATTGGGAATTCCATTCGGTGAAAGATATTGATCGTACTTTAAAAGAGCGCGGAATCAATGATGGCTATTTTGTTGCAAATAAAATTCTGAAAAAGGGAGTAATCCCGGAGATTATTATTTCAAGCACAGCCAACAGGGCTTTTCACACAGCTCTGATTTTTTCAAGGGTTCTGGGCATAAAAAGTGCAAGTATTATTGCTGATGAAAGCCTTTATCTTAGTGATGTAGATGAAATACTGTCGGTTATTTATGCTTGCGATGACAGTCTTGACCGTGTAATGATTTTTGGACATAATCCGGGTTTTACAGAGCTTACAAATTACCTTTCTCACCTAAATATTTCAAATCTCCCAACAACAGGTGTAGCTACCCTTGTCTTTGATACGGATTCATGGACAGAAATAAGTAAATCCAAAGTGATAAATGAGGATATAGAATATCCGGGTAGAGCTTAGTTTTTTTATCTTTGCATTTATCTTTATAAAAAAATTGATAATGGATTAGTATTTAATCAGGGAGAATAAGCAGAGTTGTCTTTTTTTGACCTAAAAAGTAAATATGAATAGAATGAAAATAAATATTCAAACCAATAGAGAATTAAGCTGGCTTTCATTCAATGAAAGAGTATTGCAGGAAGCTGCCGATTCCAATGTCCCTTTGGTTGAAAGGATGAAATTTCTGGGTATTTTTTCCAATAATCTGGACGAATTTTTTAAAGTCAGGGTAGCAACCATCAAGAGAATGATCGATATTGAGGAATCGACAGGAAAATATTCTAAAGAGAGACCAAGCGAAATACTAAATCAAATCCAGGAATTTGTTATCCATTTGCAGCAAAAGTTTGAAGAAATATATAAGGAAGTTAAAACTGAGTTGGAGAAAGAAAAAATATCCATTATCGACGAAACTCAACTTACCCGGAATAAAGCAGAATTTGTACAAAAATATTTCGAAGAAAAAGTATTGCCTGTACTTACACCGGTCATGCTTCATAATGTTAAAAAATTTCCACAGCTAAAAGACAGATCGATATATCTGGCAGTGATAATGACAAGTGAGGATCCTGAAATTGAAAAGGAGTATGCTGTTATTGAAATCCCAACTGAACGGCTGGGAAGATTTCTGCTTTTCCCGATACGAACCAGAAAATACATTATTCTTTTGGATGATGTAATCAGATTTGGTCTGAAGAGTCTGTTTTCTCAGCTTCACTACGATCACTATGCAGCATATACAATTAAACTTACGCGCGATGCAGAATTGGATATCGATAACGATTTATCCAAAAGCTTTTTGGAGAAAATAGATGAATCTGTATCCGGCCGGAGAAAGGGGCAGCCCGTAAGACTGGTCTACGATAAAACAATGCCAAAGGAATTGCTGGTATATATTATTCAGCGCCTGGATCTGGAAAAAGACGATAATATGATTCCGGGTGGGAGATACCACAATTTCAAAGATTTTATGAATTTTCCAAACCTTGGCAAGGCTCATTTGCAATATCCTCAGGCAAAGGCAATTAATCATCCGCGATTTCTTTTGTATAAAAGCGTTTTTGATGTAATTAGCGAAAAGGATGTGTTGCTGCATTTTCCTTATCAAAATTTCAATCATTATATAAATTGGTTAAGGGAAGCTTCTATGGATCCGAATGTGGTTTCGGTAAAAACCACATTATACCGTGTGGCAAGCGATTCTGCAGTTATGAATGCTTTAATAAATGCAGCACTTAACGGGAAGCAGGTAACCGTAAATATTGAATTGCAAGCGAGATTCGATGAAAAGTTAAACATTTATTGGTCACGACAGCTGGAAGAAGCCGGAGTGAGGGTTACTTTTGGGATTCCCGGATTGAAAGTACATTCGAAGATTACCCTCATCTCACGTCGTGAGTCAGGCGAAATTGTTCATTATTCTGCTCTCGGAACCGGTAACTTCCATGAAGGCACGGCAAAGGTTTATTCAGATATTCTTTTAATTACAAAAGATCAGGAAATAGGAGCTGAAATATGGAAAGTATTCGATTTTATCGACAATCCTTATAAGAACTATAAATACGATCATCTTATAGTTTCTCCAAATTATCAGCGTGAAAAATTGAGTGAACTGATTAGAAATGAAATTATTAATGCTGAGAAAGGTGAGGAAGCTTACATAATACTTAAAGTAAACAGCCTTGTCGATAAGGAAATGATTGAAAAACTATATCAGGCTAATAATGCCGGTGTGAAAATCCGCGCTATTGTCAGGGGTATTTGCACCATTGTTCCCGGAGTGGAAGGAATGAGCGAAAATATTGAGGTTGTTAGTATTGTCGACAAATTCCTTGAGCACAGCAGGGTATTCATTTTTGCAAATGGTGGGGATGAGTTATACTATTTGTCATCGGCCGATTGGATGCCAAGGAATATTGATAACAGAATTGAAGTAAGTGCTCCCGTATACGATAAAGATCTGCAGAGGGAATTACGGTATATTATCGACTTGCAATTGGCCGATAATGTTAAAGCACGGATTATAGATGAAGATGATCTGAATAAGTATAAAGGCAAAGACGGGAAAACAAAAATAAGAAGCCAGATAGAATTGTACGAGTATTTCAAAAATCTTAAATAGACTTCTCTAATCCATTATCGAATCAAAATGATTGTACTTAAGGATATATGTTTTCAGGTAATCGATCTTGTTAAGGAAACTTCAGAACTTATTATTAGAGAATCTCAGAAAGGTAAAAATCTTGGTCTCGAAGTAAAAGGCAGACATAATTATGTAACCAGAGTCGATAAGGCTTCGGAGGAAAAGCTTGTTGAAGGGCTGTCAAAAATAATACCGGATTCAGGTTTTATAGCCGAGGAAGAAACCAGCACAAAAAAAGGTGAAAAATACAATTGGGTCATTGATCCGATAGACGGAACCACAAATTTCATCCATGGCCTGTTTCCATTTGCCATCAGCGTGGCTCTGATGGAGAATGATGAAGTTGTTATTGGAGTAGTTTATGAGCTCGGACTTAAGGAATGTTTTTATGCATGGAAAGGATCGGAATCTTTTTTAAATGGTGAGATTATTAAAGCTTCTGTTACTAAGACCGTAAACGAGTCACTTCTTGCCACTGGCTTTCCTTATACCGATTATGAATATATGGACGAGTTTTTTGAAAGTCTGAAGTATTTTATGAAAAATTCTCATGGACTCAGAAGACTTGGATCGGCAGCAACAGATATTGTTTATGTAGCATGCGGAAGGTTCGATGGCTTTTATGAATACGGACTGCATGCATGGGATATTGCAGCTGCTTGTTTTATTTTGGAAAGGGCAGGGGGGAAGTCAACGGATTTTTCAGGTGGGAAAAATTACCTTTTTGGAGGTGAGCTGGTATCATCGAATTCCGAAATTTTCAATGAGTTTCAACAAACAGTAAATAAGTTGATGAAGCCATGTTAAAAAAGTTGTATTATAATATGGTAATTGTTTTTTTAAAACTAATCTCCTTACTTCCTCTGAAAGTCCTTTATATTTTGGCTGCAATCCTTACCCCCTTTTTTAGCCACGTTATTTCATACAGAAAAAAGATAATCAGGGAGAACCTGAGCAAGTCGTTTCCAGAGTGGAACCAAAAACAGATTCAGGAAACTATGTTTGCCTTTTATTCTTATTTTACAAGGTTGATTGTCGAATCCATTAAGATGTTTAGTATGAATCTGGAATCTCTGGAAAAGCATATTAAATTCAAAAATCCGGAAATCCTCCATGATTATTATTCAAAAGGACAGTCTGTTATTGTAATATCTGCCCATTTTGGAAACTGGGAATGGATATTAGGACTTCATAATAAAATACCGCATCATTCTATTGGTGTTTATAAGCCATTGAATGATAAGTACTTTAACGATTTGATGACTAATTTGAGAACTAAGTTTAAATCTTCTATTGTGGGTATGAGGGAAATCCCAAAAGTACTTATGAAATTGAAAAGTGAGGGTATCCCCAGTGTGTCGGGTTATATTGCTGATCAATCCCCGGTATGGGAGGAAATACAGTACTGGACCACCTTTCTGAATCAAAATACCCCCGTTTATATGGGACCGGAAAAGCTGGCCAGAAAAATGGCTATGGCAGTGGTTTATTTTAGGATGAAAGTGGTTTCAAGGGGAATGTATGAAGTGGAAATTGTACCTATAACCGATGATGCATCGAAAACCCCGGAGTACGAGGTAACAGAAAGACATGTAAAATTGCTCGAAGATGATATTAAACTGCATCCTGAGTTTTGGTTGTGGTCTCATCGTCGCTGGAAATTAACAAAGAGAAGAGAAGAGGAGGAGGCCTTGGGTATCATGAGATTCGAAGGCCAGTTTAAAAGAAAGGAATATCATGCTTAAAGTAGCTATTGTAATACTTAATTGGAATGGCAGGAAATATCTCGAGAAATTCCTGCCTTCAGTCGTTAATTATTCTGATCCTGACATTTCCGGAATATTTGTTGCAGACAATAGTTCTGAAGATGATTCTTTAGAATTTTTATCTGAAAATTACCCTGATATTAAACAAATTCTGTTAAAAAAGAATTATGGTTTTGCGGAAGGTTATAACAGGGCTCTGGATCAAATTGAAGCTGATTATTTTTTGCTGTTGAATTCTGATATTGAAGTTACAGAAAACTGGCTGCACGCTATGATTGAAGTGATGGATTCAAGCCCGCTTATTGCAGGCGTTAGTCCTAAAATTTTGGCCTACGATTCAAAGGAGTTTTTTGAGCATGCCGGTGCAGGCGGAGGCTTTATTGATAAATATGGATATGCTTTCTGCAGAGGACGAATATTCGATACGGTTGAAAATGATTATGGACAATATAATAAAAGTATCGATGTTTTCTGGACCACCGGAGCGTGTATGATGGTAAGATCGGGATTGTTTAAACTTACAGGTGGTTTTGATGCAGATTTCTTTGCACATTTTGAGGAGATCGATTATTGCTGGAGACTTAAAAACAGAGGTTACAGATTTGTTTTTACTGCCAATTCTCATGTATTTCATGTGGGAGGAGGAACACTTCACAGCTCCAATCCCTGGAAAACATATCTGAACTATAGGAATAATCTTTCCTGCATGTATAAAAATCTGCCACCTGATATTTTAAGTAAGACGGTATTTATAAGGCTTGTTCTCGATGGAATTTCTTCCTTACGGTTTCTCTGGAAATTTAAATTTGGGGATTTCTTTGCAGTTATAAAGGCTCATTTCCATTTTTATTCAGCGATACCCAGACTTCGTAAGTTCAGGGCTTCAGAACTTCAGTTTGTAAACCGGAAATTTCATAAAGAAATGTATCCGGGTAATCTGGTGAAGGAATATTTTATAAGTAAAAAAATTAGTTTCTCTGCTCTAAAATGGAGTCCGGAAAGAAACTAAACCGTTGAAAGTAAAGTGTCCAGGTTTTCGAATTTCATTTTGTAATCTTCCATCGATTTTTCAATAACCAAATATGCCTCTTCCCGGCCATATGCGTGGGTGATTTCGCAATTACTCGGATTGCCAGGTAAATCCTTGTAGGTTAGAAAATAATGTTTTAATCTCTCAATTACCATAGGAGGCACTTCAGATAAATCATTAAAACCTTCATACATAGCATCATTATTCATTACCGCTATAATTTTATCATCGGCCTGGTTCTTATCTATCATTCTAAATCCACCAATCGGTCTTGCTTTTACCAATATGTCACCATGACTGATTTCTTTTTCTGTAAGAATACAAATATCCAATGGATCGTTGTCACCTGTGATATCATGATTTCCGGTTTTTTCAATAGCAAAATCAGCTATTTTTTCTCCACAAAGGGTTTGAGGTATAAAACCATAAAGAGCAGGCACAGAATTGCTGTATTTCTGTGGTCTGTCAATTTTTAAATATCCGCTTACCTTATCGATTTCATATTTTACGGTATCTCTGGGAACCATTTCAATAAATGTTGTGATAACTTTTGGGGCTTCATCACCTATATCAATTCCATGCCATGGATGAGATTTATAACGAAGTCCCATGAGCAGGCCAATAGGCCCCATTAAACTGTTTTTCATATTTTCTGTTTATTAATTAGATCAAGAGATACGTATTAAAAGAACTCGATGAGTCTTTCCAAATGAATTCCACGCGAGGCTTTTATAAGAATGTAATGGTCTTTAACCTTATTCAGTTTGAAATGTTCACCTAATTGTTCGGTATTTTGAAAAAAAATAAAATTAAACTCCTTTTCCCAAAATTTAAACTCAGGGCCTACCAAAAATACATTATTAAAATTCAATTCTTTCAAAAGATTCAAAATGTTCTTATGTTCAACTTTTGAGTACCCGCCCAGTTCGAGCATATCGCCAATAACAACCATTTTATTGGGGGACTCATTTTCTGAAAAATTCATTATTGCTCCGTGCATACTTGTTGGGTTTGCATTATAGGCATCGAGCAGGAGCTTGTTATCTTTTGTTATCTTGATTTGCGACCTGTTATTATCCGGGTGATAATCTCTTATAGCCTGAACAATATTCTTTTCTTCCACTCCAAAATACTTTCCTATGGCTGCGGCTGCAAGAATGTTTTCTAAGTTATATTTCCCCGTTAAAGAAGTGTCCGTTGTCCAGTTCCCTCCTTTAATAAAGTTTATGCTAATCTTCATTATGCTATTACTTTCCCCTACAAATCCGTCGCATTGCAAATTATTACCGGAAAAATACGAGATTGTTTGCAGATTGAGCTTATTTGAAAGTTCGACTAATATTGGATTTTCTCCATTAATGAATATTGTTCCCTTTTTTTTAGCTATATATTGATATAATTCTGACTTTGCAGCAATAACACCTTCAAATGAACCAAAGCCTTCAAGGTGAGCCTTCCCTATGTTGGTTATAATTCCATAATTTGGATCGGCAATTTCACATAATTCTGCAATCTCACCCAAATGATTTGCCCCCATTTCAATTACAGCAAGCTCTGAATCTCTCATTCTGAGAAGAGTCATTGGTACACCAATATGATTATTCAGATTCCCGGTTGTGTAATGAGTTTTGTATTTTTTCTGAAGTACTGATGCTATGAGTTCTTTGGTTGTTGTTTTTCCGTTTGATCCCGTAATTGCAATAACGGGTATGTTAAGTGTCCGGCGATGAACAGAGGCAAGCTCTTGTAAACAATTAAGGGTGTTTTCAACCAGGATATATTTTTCGCTCAAGACCACATCTTTATCATCCACAATGGCAAAAGTACATCCTTTGTCAATAGCATTTCTTGCGAATTGATTTCCATCAAAGTGATCACCTTTCAATGCGAGATAGATCTGACCGGGGCCGGCATTTCTTGTGTCGGTAGTTATCCCTTTGGAGGATAAAAAGTGCGAATATATAAGGTCGGTTGTCATGGTATAAAAAAAAAGGCCATCCTGTGTTTCAGGATAGCCTAATAATAATTTTATTCATTACTTAAAAGCCAGTTGGTGTTCCAACTCTGGTCATCGCGCAACGGAAACCTATATCGTCTCTGGATTCGGTTTCGAGCAAGAATCTGCGTGTTCCGGGACTTAACCAATAAGCTCTGTCTTTCCAGGAGCCTCCCTTGAAAACTCTTACGTTATCATTAATAAGTGATGATTTTTCGTATTGTGTATTAACATACATATTTGTGGTTCCAGCCTTATATGCTTCTGATGTAGTGTCGGTTTCAGTGTAATTCAATGATGAATTTAAGTCTCCGTCAGCAAAATTTCTATAATCAGACTGTCTGTAATTAAATCGAGCCTCAGCGTCGGAAGGTTTAATTTTTTCGCGCATTACTCTACCAAGTGTATCTACTTGTGGAAGATTGTCATTGCTTGGATCAAGATATAATTTATCGAATTGATTTCCTCTATATGGATTGAAATCGTTTACATCTTCAAAGGATTGTGGTCTGTAAACATCGGCAACCCATTCATTAACATTACCTGCCATGCAATAAAGGCCATAGTCATTTGGCCAAAATGACATTACAGGAACCGTAATAGAACCAGCATCATTTAATGAACCGGCAACACCCATCATATCACCTTTTCCACGTTGGAAGTTAGCTCTCATTTCGCCCATGTTTTTAAGAGCATCATTTCTTACGTTATGACCATTCCATGGATAAATTCTTCTTTCCCATACCAATTCGTCAATGGTATTTCCTCTAAGAGCAAAAGCTGCGAATTCCCATTCAGCCTCAGAAGGCAATCTGTACTTTGGTAATAAGTAACCATCTTCAAGTTTCAGTTCTCTGGTTTCTTTATTGGGATCAAGACTTTCAATCGGATTTCTGTAAGTTGGCTTATAAATACCTAACAGGAAAGCTTCAGTGTTAAAATGATTGGCACCTTTTTGATCGGTACTCATTTCAATAATTCCTTCATTAACCAAAATCATTTCATTAACCCTGTCGGTTCTCCAGTTGCAATAATCTGTTGCCTGCACCCAGTCAACACCTACAACAGGATACTGATTAAAGGTTGGATGACGGAAATAATACTCAACATAGGGTTCATTGTATGCCATTGGATCTCTCCATACTAAAGTATCGGGCAAAGCATTTTTTACTACGTTTCTCTGTGGATCTATTTCAGCAGAAAAAATCCTTTCGGTCCAATAAATATATTCTCTATAGTCTATATTCCTTACCTCTGTCTGATCCATGTAAAATGAAGATACGGTTACTCTTCTGGGAATAGAGTTCCATTCGTATAAAACATCATCCTGAACACGACCCATAGTGAATGTTCCACCCTCAATAAGGATTAAACCCGGACCGGTTTCTTGTTCAATGGCATTTTTTACCTCAAATCCACCATTCGACATGTCATTATAGGCCCAACCTGTTGTGGTCGACTCTTTTCCAGTTGATGTTACGTCTCCTCCACTGCTACATGAAGTTACTAAAACTGCTAAAATAAAAGCAATTGAAATTAGATTAAGCTTGATTTTCATAATGTTACAACTTTGATATTGTTATCAAATTTTGAACTAAAATAATATTAATTCCCAAAAATAACTAAATTTTGGGACATTTTATTGCATGATGCTTTTTTTTCTTACCACTTTGCATAGTAAAGATACAAGAAATTTCATGTGCTCCCATTTTTGGCAATTGAATTGTTGGTGATGAAAGCATTTGATCATAACTATAACGGATTCTGTATGAATTTGTTATATATCCAATAGAAAAAACTAGTGAACTAAACTGAACGCCAAGGTTTTGTCGTAGGCCAATGCCTGTAAGTATCTGATCCTGAATTACTGCGTCGAGACAGTAAAATAACTGACTGAATTTCTTTTGCTGTTGATAAATAAAATTTGGGGAAAGTTTTAAAACCTCTTTTCCCAATCTTTTTTCATACACCGGGAAAATAGCTCCGGCAAAAATCATAACTTTTCTTGGAACTCTGGAATAATCATTCGATACTATAGTCTGCGACGGTTTCAATATGTGGGATAATGAAATTCCGCCATAATAATTTTCATAAAAGCCTGACAAACCAATTACGAAATCAGGATAAGAAACTTTATTATCATAATAGTTTTCCGTGCTGGGTCCCATTATTTCCCCGGTAATTGGATCTATCATATCCCCAAGAATAAAGCCGGAGGTTTTTATTGCTTTTTGAACATAACTGGCTTCAAATCCTGCGTTTAAAAAAAATCTGCTGCTCATCTGAAGGTGGTAAGCATAATCTACACTCAGGGAAAACTCCTGTATTGCACCATCTCCCTGGGCATCATTAAATACTTTAAAGCCAATACCTCCATGTAATGATTCGATATACTGATCGTATGATGCGGTATAACTTACAAAAGAATTATCTATCCCTGGCCATTGATTTCTATAATTCAGGAAAATCCGTCTTTCCCCCTCATCGATACCGGCTAATGCTGGATTGAGATAAATCCGATTTGAAAACATATGCGAGAAACTAACATCCTGAGCATACATCGTTTGGGAATTAAATAGCCACTGGATGACAATCAAAATAACCAATTTCAAACTCTTAGTCGAAAAAAACCTTATTTTTGCTGCATTTTTGATAGCAATATATTTTTTTGTTTTTCGTTAATGTTGACAAATGATTTAATTGTGGTCTGAAAATACTATGAGACCTCTTTAAACTTTTTTCGAATATTTAATTTTTTTTACATTGTCATTAACGAATTTAATTAAAAATTGTTATTTATTTTAAATCTTTTGTTTGATTAACGAATTTAATAAAATATTGAAATATCTCCTTTCTATATTATTATTTATATCGGTTCAGGTAAACGGTCAGTCCCGGTTTCATAAAGCCAGTATTGACTGGTCTAATTCAGAGCTAGCAGAAAATGATAGCGGAAATACCGGTGGATTACGCTTTAGGAATGCAGTTTATCCATTGGTTAACAGTCACATACCATACTTTTACGATAAAATTAAGTGGGATTATTCCGGAGATATATTTTCTATAAGTTTTTTTGAAATTCAATCAGCTGAAATAGAATATAAGGATTTTACAACTAACATTGAAGATATCGATTTCAAAATACATTATGAATTTTCTGTTGAAGGCGGACAGAGATGGCTTCAGTATTGGTTTATTCCTTTAAAAATGGATTCTGACAAAAATACTGTAGAAAAGATTAGCTCTTTTATTATTGAAATAAAATCGGAGTCCTCCGAAAAAATACCAATCGGATTAAAAAAATCAGTTGAAACAAGTAATTCTCCTTTAGCATCAGGGAATTGGTTTAAGATTGGCCTTACAGAATCAGGAATTCACAGAATAAATTATTCAGAATTAGTCTCTTTGGGAATCACTAATCCTCAAAATGTGAGAATATATGGTTATGGGGGTGTGCAGCTTTCTGAAGACGCCTCAACAGGAACACAGGATGAGCTAAAACCGGTTGCCATTTATATGGAAAAAGGTGTTGATGGAGTATTTGGATCCGGTGACTATATTTTGTTTTACGGAAGAGGTGTGGATGAGTGGAGGTACAATTATAGTCAGGGACTTTACACATATAATAAAAATGTTTTCTCTGATTATGGCTATTATTTTATTACTTCAGATATGGGTGAAGCTGTCTTCCCTGAAATCGTTTCGTCTGCAGTAGGAGATCCATCCTATATTTCTGAAGAGTATGATATTTTGAGAGCCCATGAAGAGGATGAAATTAATCACTTAAAATCGGGAAAAGAATGGTACGGGGAAAGCTTTGATTTGTCAACAACCAGAAGTTTTAAGTTTAATCTGCCGGGGTTAAAAAAAGATCAGAATCTTAGCTTACAAACTCAACTTTTAGGTCGGGGGCACGATTCTACCTATTTTAACATTTTTGCAAATAATAATCTGCTCGACAAAACCGCGATTCGGAAAACAGATTTTAGTGATTATACTGCCACTTTTGCTTATACTAGTGCAAAAACATATTCTTTCAAATCGCTTTCGGAAAATCTCGATATAAAGCTTCAGTATATTAAATCTGAATCGACCGATGCAGGGTGGTTGGACTATCTGGTTGTGAATGGTCGTGCAGCTCTTTCCATGAAGACAGATGAATTATTATTCAGCGATAAATTTAGTCTTAATACAGCAGGATCTGTTCAGTATAAAGTTTCCAATACCAATTCAAAAACAAAAGTCTGGAACATAACAGATCCCTTTGCAATTAGAGAAATTGATGAAAATGGTACCGGGGGATCGATTCAATTTAAGGCAGATTCTTCCGATCTTCAATATTATATTGCCTTCAATACCGATGGTCAATTCCCTTCACCACTTTTTACCGGCGATTTGTTCGGGAAGATCCCAAATCAAAATCTCCATAACTCCGGTTTTCCTGATTTGGTGATAATTAGTCCGCCTGAATTTATGGACGCTGCAGAAACGCTGGCAAACTTCAGGCGTGAATTTAATGAACTGGATGTTTTAATTACTCAGCCGGAAATAATTTATAATGAATTTTCATCAGGAAGACCT
>JAIOZM010000100.1 GCA_021740585.1 Bacteroidales bacterium | reverse complement strand
CATTACATCCACATATTTAGCAAGGCGTATGTTTACTTCCTGAGCTTTTTTCTGTCCGCCAATGTTTTTCCAAAGTGAAGGACGATAATTCAAATCATAAGAGATAATGGTACCGTATTTCCTTGCTGCTATCATAGCTTCTTCAATAACATCGGCGGTTGTATCGGAAAGAGCCGCGAAAATTCCACCGGTATGAAACCATTGTGAACCCAATTCACCAAAAATATAATCCCAATCAATATCGCCTTTTTTTAATTGACTTACCGCGGTGTTCCCCCGGTCGGAAACTCCAAGTGCGCCTCTTAAACCAAATCCTCTTTCGGTAAAATTCAACCCATTTCTTACGCTTCTTCCAATTCCATCGTAAGGAACCCATTTAATAAATGAGGTATCAACACCGCCCTGAAGGATCATATCCTCGAGCAAACGTCCCACTGAATTATCAGCAAAAGCCGTTACCGTTGCTGTGGGAAGTCCAAAACACTTTCTTAATCCCCGGGTTACATTATATTCACCCCCGCCTTCCCAGGCCTGAAAATGGCGCGTTGTATTTATACGTCCCTCACCCCGATCGAGTCTCAACATTATTTCTCCAAGTGAAATACATGCATATTTGCATTGATTCATTTCTTTGATATTCAATTTTCCCATAGACAATTGATATTTTGATATTCTTTTATTTATCGGTAAAATGCGAAATTATACTGATTATCGATAATTTCACAAAAATAGTTTTTTTTCTTAAATGCTGAAACCCGATTATTTTTACCCTTTAATTATACCATACTGGTTTGTATCAATTGGGACGGTCAATTTTCCAACAAACAAAGTCATTAAAAAAAATAAAAGACCTTTTTTTTAATCAATTAATGTACTTTTATACTCCAAAATTTATTAAATGAAAAAATCAATATTAATATTTGCGCTGAACTTTTGGGTTCTTAGTGTTTCGCTTCCATTTTTTTCGGGAATTGATTGTCTGAAAGGTTCCGGATTAAGCAGTTCTGTGGAATTTGAACTTTCTTCTGAACCACCAACCCTTGGATTTGTGTTGGTTGATACAGTAGGAGGTGTGGGGACTTCGCCGGGAAGTGTTGAGCCGGCGCGAATTCTCAGAGATGTAGATACTAATTCTGAACTCGACATATATTTAGCCTCAACAAGCAACCAATTTGCAGCAACAGGTCGGTTTAGAACAGAAAAAATAGATGATTACTGGTATCTCATTAGTCCACTCGGACATCCCTTTTTTAGTGTTGCCCCCAATTCTGTTCAGGCTTCCTACCCAAATGTTACTTTACCAGCTGATTTAATAGAAGCCGGTTTTAATTCACTGGGAAATTGGTCATCCCATGAAGCAATTAACGGCAACAGCGGTGCGGATATCCCTTATGTTACCAGGCTAAACTTTTTACAAGGATACAAAAACACATCTACCAGACTAAAAAATCTTTATAATTTGGGTGTGATAGGAGTGTTTGATCCGGAGTTTATTACTTATTCGAATAATCTTGCCAAAGAACTGATTCCTCTTGCCAATGATCCCTATTGCATAGGAATATTCTCTGATAATGAGCTTCCAAATTATGACAACACCACTTATGGGAATCTTCTGGACAGATTTCTTGAAGTCAATGAAAGCGATCCGAATTATATTGCAGCCAATGAGTGGATGATTGCTCGAAAAGGAGCAAATTATACGATAAATGCAACTGATCGGGAAGAATTTCATGGATATCTTATGGGAACTTATTACCGTATTGTTCGTGAAGCCATTGATAAAGTCGTACCCGACCTGCTATACCTTGGAAGCAGACTCCATGGTGGGGCAAAAAGCAAGCCTTCGCTATTTCGTGAAGCCGGAAAATATCTGGATGTGATTAGCATTAATTACTATGGTAGTTATGAGCCTACCACAAGTGAAATTGAAATGTGGCTTGAAGAGAGCGGAAAGCCATTTCTGATAAGCGAGTATTATGCCAAAGGCTATGATGTAGGAATGGAAAACGCCAGCGGTGCGGGCTATAAGGTGCCCACGCAAACCGACCGGGCAATTTACTTTGAGAATTTCACTATAAAAATGCTGGAGAGCAAAGGCTGTGTGGGAGTACAATGGCATCGTATGCAGGATGATATAGATCCATATGTTAATAAAGGTTTTATAAACGAAAATGGTGTCTGGTACGAACCTTTAAAGTCTTCACTGAAAAATATTACCAAGGATATTTATGGCTTACGCGATTTTTTAAAAGTTTTACCCGAGGGAAAAATGGCCGGCCTCTATGACCTAACCAATTATCAGGGTTCTTCTCTACTATTGAGCGAAGGTTTTTTTTTGAATAATGAATTAAGCAGTCTGGGCTTACCAGGCGAACAGATTTCTTCTGTTTTATTGAAAAGTGGATATAAAGCCGTATTATTTAAAGGAGATAACTATAGCGGTGACTCCCTGGAAATATATGAAAGTGTGGGAGATCTTGCAAAGCTCGGCTTCGATAATTGCATAGCTTCCTTAAAAATTGCATTGGATTACAGAATTATAGTACAAAATCCCTTAGGCAAGTTAATTACTTACAAGTCTAAAGATAGAAGTATTGATTTATCGAATGTATTTTTGCTTAATGGACATGAAGAACAAATACTCCCGGTTGAAATATCTTCGATTGAGGATAATGGACTATTCACGGCAGAAATATCCGGCAGCAGTTTGAATATTAGCTTCCTGCAAGCCGAAAACGGTGAGGGAAAAATTGTTATTAAATCGGAATTTGATAATCTGATTGCTTATGACACCTTATTTGTCAATATCCTTGAAATTCCCTGGAATGCTCCTGTTAAGGACAGCTATATAAGAGGCGGGAAATATTCTTTGGATAATTACGGACAAGAAACGGAAATGCTGATTAAGTATTCAGATAATGAAGAATTTCAGCGAATTTCTTTTTTGGGTTTTGAGCTCAAACCCGATAGTATTCCAAACCCCTTTAATCAGGTAGACTTGGTTATAAATGTAAACCCTGTTGGTTCATCAGTAAATATCACCTTGTCCGCCCTGGAAAATAATAATTGGGGAGAATATGATTTAATTTGGAGCAACAAACCAACACTAGCTGAGGTTCCGCTTATCACTGAAACTATCTCAAGCTCGAATACTTCAGAAACCTACAGATTTGATGTGAGTTCATATGTTCAAACTAAACTTCAGAATAGTGAATACGAATTCAGCTTTGTGTTTCAGGCTTTGGTGGCAGTATCAAGTCCTGTTAGTATTTCGACTCTCGAAAATGGAGCAGCGTTTCCTTATCTTGATTTCAATTTTTACAATAGTCAGAAAATATACACTGACAATCAATGGATAATATTTCCAAATCCGGCTGGCTCATTTATAAATATTGAGGGACTAACAAAGAATCTCGAGATTGATGCTATAGAGATTTTGAATATCCAGGGGCAGGTAATTATAACAAAATCTATTGAATCTGTTCTGGTTGGAATGATTAATACTGAAGAGCTTACTTCAGGGGTATATTTTCTTAAAATACATTCAAAGCAGAATTCGTGTCTCTATAGGTTTGTTAAGCTTTAGGGCGATTGGGTGATGGGCGATGGTTGCTGGTTTCTGGCGATCCCTGAGCTTGCCGAAGAGATGAAGCCTTGCCTACTGGTTACTGCCTACTGTTTATTGAGAGGAGTTCAAAAAAGTCAAAATAAAAGGATTATTGACTATCGCACATCCGATCTTTTATATGCTTTCTCTAAGTTGTATAAAAATAGTATTCTTCCTATTCCGTTACTATTGCTAATAAAATCATTTTAGCTTCTCATGTTTTTTTAGAAATATTTTCTTTTTTCAAAATATTGTTGGAATTTGCATAATAATTAGAGCCATAAATTGCTTTATATAAAAGTCATATGATGAAAACCATACTACTTATGTTGGTAATGAGTCTAATGCTTTTTAGCTCATGCCTGGTTATGCAACAACCCACATATAAGTCCACATTTCGTAACATTAATTCCTTTAATAATTCAGAAAAAAACTCTTTTGACGAGCCCTATCTGAAAGCCCATCTTAAATCAGGTAGTTTATGCATATTTACAGATACTGTTTGGACCTTCGATGAAGAAACCAATCTGATAATTGGAAATGCTAAATTATATAATACCCAAAGAGTTCTGGAAAAAACCAGCGTTATAACTATGAATGTGGACACTGTGGTTTTGTTTGAATCGAACCGGCAACTTAATATGGAAAACAGAAAGTCGAGGCTGGCCTCCCATACTTTTTTAGTGGTGGTTGATGCGGCATTTGGAGCGATATGTACTTCTGTACCTAAGGCCTGTTGGGGGTCTTGTCCTACTTTTTACACAGGTGAAGGAGACTATTTATTTAATGCCGATGCAGAAGGTTTTTCTGAAGCCATAGTTCCATCCTTGGAATATGGAGATATTGATGCTTTATATTCCTTAAAACCCAATGAGAGTAATGAGTTTTCGATTAAAATGAAAAACGAAGCCCTCGAAACCCATGTTATAAGAAATGTTAAAATTCTGGCATTAGAGAAAGATTTATCACTTACAGCCTATCATGCCTTCAATGATAAGTTCTTTGTAACCGATCCTGTATTTGAACAAGGTTTGAAATATGCGATGGCTGAGGAAGGTGATATTACTGATTTACTCAGAAATCTTGATCAAAATGAAAGATTCAGTTTATCGGATTCAAAGAATATGAAATCGAAGGAAGAAATTCTGCTTAAATTTAATAAAGGAACTATTGTTAATGGAGGGCTGGTATTAAATTTCAGACAAACCTTAATGACCACTTATCTGATATACAGCGTAATGGGTTATATGGGAAATACTGTAAGCGATTTTTTATCCGAAGTTGAAAAGAACAATCAGATACTTAAAAAGCATAATCTGATTGATGATGAGATGGGAGGAATAGATATATATTTAGTGAAGGGTGAGAGTCAGATTTATTGTGGTTCATTTAATGAAACAGGCCCAATAGCATCCAATCTTCAGATCATTCCCCTCCCAGAACTTCCTGATGAAGATGAGATTACTGTTAAACTGGTTTTAAACCGAGGTCTTTGGAGGATTGATTATGCTGCATTAACTTCTATAGTTGGGGAGTCGGAGCCAATTGAATTGCTGGCTGAACGTGTAAGCTATAAGAACGAAGACAATCAGAAATTTTTACAAGCTTTGAATAGTGAAACTGAACAATTAATTTCCATGCCGGGTGATGAATATGAACTTTATTTCAGCTTACCTGAGAGTGATGAGGATTTTGATTTATTCTTGTATTCAAAAGGCTACTACCTCGAATGGATGCGTGAAAGCTGGCTTAATGATAAGAATTTACTTCGATTGAATTCTCTCATGGAGAACCCAGACCGGTTTTTCCGTAAGGAGGCAAAGCGGTATTCAAAATACGAATCACAGATGGAAAAAATATTCTGGAGTTCAAGAATAGATACTGAAAATTTTAGCAGCCATGAATAAAATTATAATGCTTTCAACCGCTTTCATAGTCCTGGTGAGCTGTGCTCCTGCACGACTAAGCTATCTCCCTGAAATAGATGCTGTTGGACTAAGTCCTTTTGGCGCTTATATAAGTTTGCAAACAAAAGACGATAAGAGTTATAATGGCGAGCTGATTGCCCTGGAAGGTAAATCGCTTACCATTGGTTGTCCTACTCTCCCAGAGCTAGATTTTGTGGACACCACTGATGTAAAAAAATTTTTTATACAGACTTATAAATACAAATCTTTTGCAATAAGTAATGTTTTGCCATTAAGTCATGGTTTATGGATGGTATTTACCTATCCCCTCAATGTAGCTATTTCTTCGTCCTTAAGGTATGCCGATAAAAAAGAGTCCAGATATTACAATATAGATTTTAATTCCTTAACACAATATTCAAGATATCCCTCAGGATTCCCCGAAGGATTCAGCTTTAAAGACTATAAACCTGCTATTGTAGAGAAATGAAATATTGAGCAATTTTACTGAAGCTCAAACTATGGGATGGCTTTAATTGCCGTTAGTTCGCATCAAAACTATTAAGTGCTTCCTCTATCGTTTTTAAAAAAAGTATTCGCCCAACGCGGTTACTTTCTCTTATAAAATCCCTTAGACTTCTACTTTCAATATTTGAAAAATCACCCACAATGGCAAGTTTAAGATTATAGGTTGAAAACTTCTGAAGAATTTCACCTGCCATACGGGTTTTCAGATCAAAGAACTCTGGTTTCAGGTTTGTTTTGTGTATTAATATTCTTTCTGCACCCAAATAATTTGCGTTTCCCATCAGATCCAGAAAGTCATCTAAACCATTCAGTAAAAAGTCGGGGGATTTCAATTCAGCGACCTTACCAGTATTTCCAGTATGTATAATAAATTCCATTATAGTGCAGGTTCGTCTCTTATGCAACGTACATAAAGACCTGATCCCATATTATTAGCTTCCACGTTAACTTTTCCGGTATTAAAGATTAGAGACAGAGTCCAGGCATTATCCTCACCCAAAGCAGAATCATCAAATACCCACCAATATGCATAATAACCAAAGGTGGCAAAGCTGCCATCGCCAGCGGATCTGAACATTCCGGGAAGCGCAGTGAAGCCACTTTGGTTATTCGCCCCATTATTAGGACCTATCCAATGGCTCGTTCCTGCTTCCTTGAGGTAATTCCCTGCCTCATCAACCCCATAAAAATAGTCGAGAAGAGTAAACCATTCTTCAATATCGGGCACATGCCATCCGACTGGACATAATTTTTCGGTTTTAACAGCATAGAAATTATACAATGCCCCATAGCTGTCTTTAAATCTCTCCCGATCGTTATCTGACCAGCAATAAGCACCTGTTGACAACCCAGCCCATGCAGCATCATTGGTGACCAATGGTATTGCGGTGCCGTCGTTATATGTTGATGTTTTCAGGTTATCGATCATCCACACCTGATCGCCGATGGTTACGATACGGTACACATTTCCATCGACATCGGTAACTGCTCCTGTAATGAACTTAAACTCTTCACCATAAGCAGTACCTATGCTATTGCTGGCATAAGCACGCAAATAATATTCAGTATTTTCAGAAAGATTAGTTACATTACTGGTAAAACTCCCGGTTCCGGTACCATCCTCTGTTTTAAAATCATCGATAGTAGGATTCACATTCAAACTCCAGCAAACACCTCTGGAAATAATTGCTTCACCGCCATCGTTTGTTATTTCGCCGCCCGTGGTTACTGAGGTGAGGAGAATATTTGAGACGGGTGAGGTTGTAAGAGTTGGTGTGGAAGGATTTTCCTTTTTGCAGGCGAAGACGAGGATAATAAGGATTATCATATAGAATGTAAAGACAATATTTCTTTTTATTTTCCTCATGGCAATAACCGTTGTTTTTATTTTAAGTAAAATACAAATTTATGAGTAAAAGTATAAAAAACAGAAATGAATTCTTTCATAATCAGAAAATGAAATACAATGGAGAAGTAGAATAGATTTTATAATGGTATTTGAATAATTAGAAATAATTTTTGGAACCAGGTGTATTTTGTGGAAGAAGGGTTTGGGGTATGAATGAAGAATAGTGGTTCTTAGACCTCTGAGGTTGGGGTAATATTTGAAAATCCAATTTTTCTATATTATTGATTTGTAAGTACTTATGTTTTTCGTGTATTAAACAGACCTCCGAGGTTCTTAAATCTCCGAGGTCTAATGCCAGAAATTACATCCACTCCTTCAAACGTGAATATAATAATCTCCTGTTCATTTTAAGATATTCGGCAGCTTTAGATTGGTTATTATCAAACTTTTTAAGGGCTTCAAAAATAATTTTCTTTTCAACAGAATTAACAACATCTTTGAAAGACATCCCACGTTCGACCATATTTAAGTAATCGACCTGCTCTTTTTCCTGTTGGTTATCATTGCTAAGATTTTCAATATTTAGAACATTGTTTGATGCCGTAACAATGGCGCTATGAATCGCATTTTCAAGTTCCCTCACATTTCCGGGCCAATTGTATTTTTTCAGTTTATTTAATGTTTCTCTGGGTACAATCACTTTATTTTCAGGACTGAATTTGGCAATAAAATGTTCCACCAGAAGGTAAATATCTGAAATCCTTTCGCGCAAGGGGGGTACGTTAATGCTAACCACATTCAATCTATAATACAGATCCTCCCGAAATTTCCCCGAATCCACTTCGGCCTTAACATCCTTATTTGAGGAAGCTATTATTCTTACGTTTGCTGTAACCGGAATGTCCCCTCCCACTCTGAAGAAAGCTTGTTTTTGTAAAACCCTGAGGAGTTTAACCTGCAAAGACTGGGGCATACTGTTAATTTCATCAAGATAAACGGTTCCCCCATCGGCAATTTCAAACAAACCCTTCCTTTGGGTAAAAGCTCCGGTAAAAGATCCTTTCTCATGCCCAAATATTTCGCTTTCGAGCAATGATTCAGATATCGCACCGCAATTAATCTTAACATAAGGTTTATCATAAAGCATGGAATGCCTTTGTATTGCATCAGCAACCAACTCCTTTCCTGTCCCACTTTCCCCCTGAATCAGAACCGTTGCATTAGTGGGAGCTACACGACCAATCAATTTAAAAATCTCCTGCATTTTTGGAGATTTACCTATAAAATCATTTTCAGTTGATCTTATTTGTGACGAGTCGGCAGCAGATCTCAATTGTTTTAGCTCCGACAATAAACTTCCAAACTGAAGGGCTCTTGTAACGATTAGTATAAACTCGTCTATATCGAAGGGTTTTTCAATATAATCATAGGCACCTGATTTCATAGCCTGAATGGCCCTTTCGCTATTCCCGAAGGCGGTGAACATAATTACAGGAACTTCCTTATTTATTTTTTTTATTTCCACCAAGACCTCCATACCTGTTTTATGGGGCATGTTGATATCCAGAATTACCAGCTGCGGACTCTCTCTTCGAAATTTTTCAATAGCCTCAATTCCATCTTTTGCAACACTAATCTGATAACCTAGCGGGGATAAAAGGTCAGCCACATTTCTACGTATAGAAAATTCATCATCAGCTACCAGAATACTTTTCATGTCATTTTCCATTGTATTATTGAATTGGTATTGAAATTATACATATGACTCCTTTAGGGCTGTTTTTTCTAAAGGAGATAGATCCATTATGAGCAGATATTATTTCATGAGAAATACTCAGACCCAGTCCGGTACCTTTATCTTTCAAGGTAAAAAACGGATCAAATACTTTATTTATAAATTCATCCGGAATACCATTTCCGTTATCTGAAATCTCAACAATTACGCTATTGTTTTCAAAATCATGCTTAAGCTCAATATGTATTTCACCCTTACGATCAACTGATTCCAGTGAGTTTGTTATAATGTTTATTATCACCTGCTTAAAGGAGTTTGCGTCTAATTTTGGTCTGGGAATTTCTTTCTGTGATTTTAGGGTAATACGTATATCGTCTTTAAAATTATTTAAATCGAAAAAGCTTATAACTTCTTCAATTAATGCACCCAGATCTGTTTCTGAAAGATTTTTTATAATCGGCCTTGAGAAAATCACCAATCGGTTTACCAGATTTGTGAGTCGGTCAATTTCACAAATTATCATTTCCAGAGATTCCTTTGAAATATTTTTTTCTAATTCCGGGTTATTTTCGACCTCTCTTTTCCACATCTGGACTCTGATTTTAATTGCTGCCAGCGGGGTTTTAACCTCATGAGCTACTCCGGCCACCATCGTTCCAAGTGATGCAAGTTTTTCCTTTTGCTGTAATTTCTTTTCAAGCTCATGCCTGTTCTCATTATCTTTTTCAATAAGATCGAGCATATTATTTATACTCGCAGGGATGAATCCAAACCAACCACCTCTTCTTTTTAACCTGTACTTTGGATTAGCTGTGGTATTCTTAAGTTCGTTTTTTATATTTTTAATACCGTTCCTTAAGAAAAAAGAAAACATGGCCATAAAAGTAAAGCCAATTAAGGAAATTACGGTTACCAGGTTAATTACTCTCCTGAATTTGACAAGAGGCAGATCTCTTTCAATATGCACTCTTACCCATACTGCTGCAACCGGAATACTTTTTACATGTATCGGTGAAGTTGCCAGAGGAAAAATGGCTGGATCAAATGAATGAATCTGGATTATAGAAGTATCCCTGCCAACCGATTGAACACATTGATCTTTAATGATATTAAATGAGCGAGGGGGAGGACCATACACTGGTATTGGAGGTGGCGAAGTAGGATAGGCATAGCCCATAAAATCATCGAGTTTATTTATATAAACACCACCTTCCATCCCGAAAGCATTTCGTAAATGCTCACTAACTAATTCTGTTAATAAGGCATCAATAGTCTTCGACTTTGCCAGAGATAATGATGAATCATTAGAAAGCCCTAAATGGTATAGATTGTCAATATCAGATTCTATTTCCCAGGCAAGGTGTTCGGCAGAAGATTTGCAAATCGCTTTATTGATATCTATTAGTTTTTCTTCTTTTTGAGAGAAATAATAGAATGCAGTCAACAACAGGATTGAAGTTGTTACTAGGGCTAAAAAAATTATATTAATCAGTTTCCTGCTCTCCTGGGTTATCTTCATTTTGTATGCGAGCTTGTGAAGTTATTAAACCTTACCATCCACTTTTTTCTTGACAAATATAAATCAGAAAAGCGCTGGCATCAAAATATAATTATCAAGGGCCTTGCTTAATTCGGGCGAGCTTAATGCAAATACAGCCATTATGGAATCTTTATTTTTAATTCTGACCTTTGAAACCACAGATAAGTTCACCTTGGTTTTACTGTATTTTCCCTGATGTTCTGCAGGAAGAATAACATCAGCCATTATTTTATTTGGATTGATAATATTTGAGGGATTATAGCCTTCTGCTTCCAAAGCTTGTTGCCAAAGTTTTTCAGAGAAAGGAAAATGAGTGCAATTTAAGCTCAGGTATAATGGGGCATCATCTTTAACCAGCTGAGATATGGCCTCTTCCATGTAAAAAGAAATAAGCATTTCGGTATCTTCTCCTTCCGGATCCTGCTCGATATATGATTGAAGTTGAGGACATGCCTTAACAATAATGCGATCTTCATCTATCCCATTTTTAATCAATGCTGCTTTGTGACTACCTTCATCAATGGTAGTTTCGGTGCCGGTGATAATCACCCTTGCTTTTTCATTCTCAAAAAGCTTCTCAAAGATAAGTTTCACTCCAGGTTGAACAATTCCTTCCACCCTTGTATTTTCATTCTTTACAAACTCAGTATCTTCACTAATCACGGATAAGGTATTACAGGCTATTAAAATAATATCCGGATCAAATTTCATGTCGATGCCATAAAGTACCTTGTTAAAGAATTTGATTTTTTCATCACGGGAACTTAATGCATTATATCCTCTATTTTCATCGAAAAGAGCATTAACGAAGATCAGGTTTACCTTTTTATATATACCAGAGGCTGACATCTTTTTGGAGACATCCTCCATAACAGATAATCCTCCGAGCCCCGAATCGGTAATGACAACGGTGATTTCTTTTTTGTTATTAAAAAAAGGTTCATCCTGTCCTGTTATTGAAAATAAGGAAGAAAAAAACAGTATGCTTATAAGTGAGAATATTTTTAAAAAACGTGTCATTGTGTATAGGTTTTGTTTGTAAAAAATAATAAGCTGTGAATGAAATCCACAGCTTATTATATTACGAAATAACAGAACAATTACTTAATAATCAATTTCTGAGTGCTTAGTTCTCCCACGGAATTCATAACTCTTATAAAATATACGCCATATGACTGTCCTCTAAGGTTTATAACAAATTCCGGTGCATAATTAAGAGAATTATTTTGATAAATCAGTCGGCCTGTCATATCCATTACAGAGATTTCAGCCAGAGATCCTTCTTTCACTTTAACTGTAAATTCGCCGTTCGAAGGATTAGGATAAAGCATCAGTCCAAAGTTTTCTGCCGACAATTGTTTTACAGAAAAGATTGGATCGTATTCGTAGGCTCCGATATCGACAGAGGCATCGCGATTTCCACCTCTGATATCCTTAACAGGAACACCAACTTCGAGATTTGTACCCTCACCGATGAGCACTGAAGTTGACAGAATATTCCAGTCAGATGCCAAATTATATCCCATATATCCCGGGGTACCGGCAATATTTACGAAACCGGGATTTACGATTGAGCCATCTTCCGGTCCGATATCGAGTGTGTCGATTAAAACGCAGCTTGAGCTAAGTGAATCCATAAAGGCACAATTAATTACAGTAACGAACACGTTTGCTGTGGCCATAGCGCCGGTATTACTCATATCGTAGTTATGATCGACATCTCCTTTCTGATTCCTCCAAAATACAGAGTTTACAAATTTGGGTTCGCAATTCATATAGGGTGAAGCTCCCTGATAATTTCTTATAGCCGGGCCATAGGTACCGCCACCTGTTGGATCAACAGCGGGCAGGGCGTTATATACAAAAGTGCAATTTATAAATTCAGGTGAAGCTTCGAAATTCCGAACAGCCCCGCCCTCGTCGTTTGCGAGGTTATTTGCAAAAACACAATTTATAAATTTTGCTTTAGTTCCCGAAGCTGCATAAAGGGCTCCCCCATCGTCATTAGCAAAACCTTTAATAAAGAAGCAATTTGTGACTGTGGGATTAGAAGCAACATCATCACTCCTGTATAAGTATAAATGAGCACCATCATCACAATAATTGTCGAAGAAAGTGCAATTATTAATGTTTGGTGAAGAAGCCCTTAATTTCATTCCTGCTCCATTACTATCTAAAATATCTGACTTCCCTCCATTAATAGTAAACCCGTCGATAGTGGTTGCAGCTGATATAAATTCGCCAAAGACCACCCGTTCAGCATTTCCGCCGGTAAGGAAACCGTTGCCATCAATATCAGCCGTTAATCTGGTTTCATTAACCTCTCCTTTCCGGAAGTCCTTTCTCTGATTTTTTGAAGTTTCAGTTCCTGCAAATCCGCCATAAAGACTCACTCCATTTTTTAAAGTAAAAGAAGAGTCAACAACCGCTCCGGGGACTAAATACTTACCTTTTGCCACCCATACCTGATCGCCAAATTCACTTGCGAGAATTATATCCTGAAGATTTCCACTTGCATTGGCCCAGGAGCTACCATTACCCGTTCCACCCACTTTCACATATGAGATTTTTCCGACAAATTCCGAAAAAGTAACCGCAAGTACAGCATCAGCGTTAAGTTCTTTCAGGCTGTAGGTATAGGTTCCATCACCATTATCTACTACGGTTCCTTTAACATCCACGCTGCTTAGGGTAATAGTATTGAGTGTATAACCACCCTTAGGTGTTATGGTAAAAACAGTTGTGTCGAATGCCGTCATATCTATTGGTCCCACAGGATCAACGGATCCGTTTGCACCAATAGTTACTGTTACTGTAAATAGTTCGGTAAAGCTGACAACAAGTGTGCTGTTTTCACCCACTCCTGTCAAAGTATAGCTAAATGTTCCATTTCCATTATCAACAAGTTCGTCTGCGACGGAAACATCATTCAATAAAATTTCATGAATAACATAATTTGCATTCGGAGTTATGGTGAATACGGTTTCGTCGGTTACATTTACATTCATATCCCCTACTGGTGAAATGGTTCCGTTTGAACCTGCACTAACTGAAAGAGTGTATTCAACTGCCAGAGCTTCAAAAGTGGCAGAAATTACTCCATTAGCAGCAATAGCTGACACCGTATAATTAAATGAGCCATCCCCGTTGTTAACCAAGGAAGTAAGGATATTTGATCCGTTATAGCTGGCGGCAGTAAGCTCGTAACCCGGATTGGGAGTAATTACCATAATCTGATTGGCTCCGGGAACAACATAGGCTCCATCGGGAGTAATAGCTCCCATACCAATAACTTCAGTTGCGATAGTATAGGGAATAACTCCGGCATTTTCATAGGCTCCTATATCGGGAGTAGCATCTCTGAAAGCATTGGTTATATCCATGGAAGGAGCACCCGAAGCTAAACCGGTATTTTTTAAAGGAGAACCCGATTGAATAGCCCAATCGGAAGCAGCAACATAGCCCAAATACCCTGCAGAACCAGCAGTATTCACAAATAAAGGATTTGCAGTACTGATATCCACGGTTCCTGTTGCTGTGGCACCGGTTGCAGTAAATGTTCCCTGGAAGGCACAATTGGTAAATGTACCTGTTGCTCCGGTAGTTAATGCAACATCCTCATCTAATACTCCGGCTTCCACATTCCCCCAAAAAACGCAGTTTATCAGAGTGATGTTAGCTGCACCGTTTGCATCGATGGCTGATCCGTCTCCACTGGTTAAAAGATTATATGTAAACGTGCAATTTATAAGAGTAGGTGCTGATACAAATGCTCTGAATGCACCGGCGTCGGTATCGGCTGAATTATTATCAAAAACGCAATTGGTAAAAACAGCATCACATCCTGTGGCAGTATAGGCAGCTCCAGCTTTATCATCGGCAAAGTTTCCTGTAAAGAAGCAATTTGTAACTTTGGATAAAACGGCATTATACATATATAAGCCAGCGGCATTGTCGTCGCAGTAATTGAAAGCAAAAGTACAATTATCAATATTAGGGGCTCCTCCATTCAGTCTTAAACCACCTCCATCGGCCCCCGATTCATCGGCATAACCATCTCTGATTGTCAATCCGTTCAAGCTTGTTTCAGAGGATATCTCTTCGCCATACATTACACGTTCGGCATTTCCGGCATCATTAATCCCATTCTTATCAATATCGCCACTAAGAACCGTTTCATTCGCACCACCCAGTCCAAAATCAGAACGTTGAATAGGGTCCACCTCGGTACCTGCAAATCCGCCATAAAGGCTAACTCCCTCTTTTAATGTGAATAATGTATCACCAGGCACGTAATACGTCCCGGCTTTTATCCAAATCTGGGTTCCTGCATCGGATGCATTAATAGCTTCCTGAATTCCGGAACTTGCAGTTGCCCAGGAAGATCCATCTCCTGTACCACCGGTTGAAACATAAATTATGGTTTGTGCATTCACAAAACCTGCTGTCGCAAAAAGCAGAAAGAATAGTTTTGTGAAGAATCTCAATGTGTAGATTTTTTTCATAATAGTTTAATATTGGGTTAATATGGTTTATTTATCAATTTACTGACATGAGATGCCTGATTAAAAATTTTAGGTATTTTCTATATGCCATTATCATACCAAATAGTTATCTGATTCATTGTGAATCTATATTATCAGCTTTTTCAGATGAAAATAATTTGAATAATTAATAAACACCAGATGTTAACAATTCATTACCTCCTATGGAAGAACAAGTTAGGAAATTTTATAATTATTTTATAATTATTTAGATATTTTATCGCACTCCTAATTATTAAATCCTGTCTTTGATTATGGATGGATCAACTGTGCAAAAACAGCACAGGATATGCGCTAATAGTTCACAAAAAGAGGCAATTAGGGTCTAATTTTTAGCTTTTTATTATAAATTTCATTCCTTGCTTGGTCTGAATAATTTTTTTTTCATAAGTTTATTCAGAATTGAATTTTAAGGGATCTGAATTCAGACATTATTCATTTCAATTAAAGAAGAAAATCTATCCTGTTATACACTATCTAACTTGTTAACTATGAAAAAAACTTCTTTTATCAGGGGTGATTTTAAAAGTGTGCTACTAATAGCACTTTTAAATCTGCTTTGCTTATCCTCCTATTCAAATCCAATTAATCCTGACAAGGATTATGAAAGGTCAGATATTTACCAGGCATCGCCCATTAAGGGCTTTGTATTGGATGAGCAGGGCTTACCATTGCTGGGTGCCACCGTATACATCAAAGGAAATACCAGCACTGGTGTAACTACAAATTTGGAGGGAGCCTTTTTAATTTCTGCAAATCCTTCAGACATTCTGGTGGTCTCCTACATCGGTATGAAAACTCAGGAAATTTTAGTTGGAAATCAGACAGAAATAACCATTATGCTGAAAAGTGATTTCACAGAACTTTCTGAAGTAATGGTAGTTGCTTATGGAACAGCAAAAAGAGAGACATTCACCGGATCAGCGAGTGTTGTGGGAGCTGATAAGCTGGAAGACAGACCCGTGGCGTCATTT
>JAIOZM010000010.1 GCA_021740585.1 Bacteroidales bacterium | reverse complement strand
ACATCAAAAGCTTGCCCCATATTATAATGAACGGAAGCTGCAGGACCTGGATGTCTTTTCACTAAAGCTCTTTCAGCATCAGTTAAATTTGCATAGGCTTGAGTTTCATGATTAATTATCATTCCATCCCCTCCATTTGTGGCAACATTTACAGTAACCCAAGAAATATCAATATGCGGATGTCCAAATTGCCATCTTTGTGTAAGAGATCCTCTACCTGTAGCAAGTGCTCCGGAAATTGATATTTTCAACCGTTTTGCTTTCCTTGTCTCTCTATCGGCATAGTTGAGATTATCAAAAAAGGATGTTCCGTAAAGATATTGATAAGTACCCTCTATTGCTTCCTGCCAGGTAACACTATTCCCATTTCTATCATAATAATGATTCCCGCCACCCCAGAAATATCTTCCATTACCTGATCCACCCCCAGAATTGCTCCACCCAGAAGATGAAACAGAAGTACCCATAGTCGTTCCTCCCCCGGTTTTACCATGCCCACCACTATCCTGTTGTGGCTTTATTCCCCACATCTCCCAACTTCGTTCCCTCTCAAAAATATAGCCACTCGGATCCACATACCTCAATGGGTTGTTCAGGCAATAAGCATAACGATTATAGCCATCCACCTGGCCGGGTACTTGTACGAAGGGGTCGGGGCTGAGGAATCTGCCTATGACTGGGTCGTAAACCCTGCCATTCATATTAATAAGCCCAAACTCTGTCAAGTGTTCATGGCCGGTATAACCTCTATCTGCGATTAATTCACAATCTGGGTCGTTATCTAGCCAGTCTGTGTTATGTCTCAAATTACCCCAGGCATCATAGCTATACTCTCTTTTTTCAGCTGTACTATCTGCATTTACAGCGTAAATCAAAGAACCTAAGTGATCTGTATATGTGTGCCATACTTTTTGCTTTCTTGTTCCGCTCACATTCTCGCTTTCGATAATCGCGCACAAACCAGTAGGTGAATTTACGAATAAAAATTCTTTTGAACCATTGTCATCGGTGATTATTTCGTAGTTGCCAAAGAAATATTTTGTTTTGGCACCCTGATTGGCTTGGGTGAGGGTGCTTTTTCTTCGTTGGTTGTCGAAACCGTATTCTATAGAAAGTTGTATGGTATCTCCTCCTGCCAGGGTGTCGGTTATGTAGGAGAGTTTGTTGAAATCGGTGTAGGCTATGGTTTGAGGCCAGGGTTCGTAATTCGCATCCATATCTTCAATGGAGGTCAGGGCATTGGGTCCGGCATTTTCACCATAGTTAATCGTTGCTCCTACACCGGCTTTGGAGATGATGTTACCCATTCCGTTTTCATCGTATTCTAATGATAGGTTTTCTGTTATCAACAGATCATTTTCATAGTAATCACTGCTTGTGAGGCGGTTTAATTCGTCGTAGAAAAAGTTTTCTTTTAGTTCATTTGTTTCATCTTCTCTGTAGTCCAGATTCATAAAATCGTCAAAGCCGTAATTAAAAACCCGGGTGCCTCCGGCATAGCTTTGTGTTTCCAGATAGCCAAACTGGTCGTAGGTAAATTCATTAACAGAGCTTCCCTGATTATACTCCGTTATCATGCCCAGTTGGTTCATATCTTCACATTCCCATAAGGATTTTCCCAGGGCCGATATGTTTGCCAGATAACCGTATTGATTGTAGCTGTGATTTAGTGTAATGTTAATGCTGTCTATATAGCTTGATGTGATAAGCCGGTTGAGATAATCATAGGTGTATGTATTTCTGATGCATTTTCCATCAAAATTTTCAGTTTTTGTTTCAAGTCTTCCATAATCATCATATAGGTACTCCACCGAATTAACTGGAGAAGTCTGACTTACGGTGCTTAATGCCCCGGTGAATGTCTCATCGTAGGTGTAGGTTTTGGTATTACTTCCCAGACTTTCGGTGGTAAGTCTTCCAATTTCATCGTATTCGTATTCAGTTTGTTTATTATTTGCATCGGTCTGTTCTACCAATTGCCCGAATACATTATACAAACTGGCAATAGTTCCTGCATTCGGATCTATTATTTCAGTTCGATTCCCAAACAGGTCGTACGTCATTTCCACTTTAGCCGGTCCGCTGTTCATAAGAATTTCGCGGGCTAATCCCTTGGTATTATATGTCGTATTTACTTTATTGCCCTGATTATCTTCTGAGCAAATGACTTCGCCCAGAGCATTAACCGTAGTAATGGTATTCTGCTTATTATTTCCCTTACCCACAGAGCTTGTTGTTACTCGTTCTCCATAACTAAATGAGGCAGACCTCCCATCGGGACTCACAATACTATCTGTTCGTCCAAGGGTATCAAAATAGAGTTTTGTTGATAATGAAGCCGAAAGATCACTAAAATAAGGTTGATAAACTATGGAATCTCGTCCAAGCAGATCAAAAACTTTATCATAATATATGCTTTCTCCATTAAACCCGGTACTAACGGTTCTGATGGTACGTCCTTTTTCGTCCATAAAAGCAAATACCGGTACGGTCCCCATGGTTTGACTATAATTGTAAAACAGAGAATTGCCTGGAGTATGAATATTATCTGTGCTCCATCTGGTTCCTTGCTGGGAAATTACTCCCATAGGATTGATGGTTCTTATAAGATTTCCCATATCATCGTACTCTAAGTATGATGTAAGGTTATTGTCAACATCTGTTTTGCTTAGCAGTAATCCGCGATCTTCTTCATAACTAAAGCTTTGTATATGTCCGAGATTATTTATGATTGAGTCCGGGAACCGGCCATTTTCTGTATAAGAAATGCTTGAAATTCGTTCCTTAAGTGCGCTTGGAATTAGGGGGTCACTAGTAGCCTCTACACTCTTTTCAATAACATTTCCAAATTCATCATATTCATACTCTGTAAGGATTTCGTTGTTTGTTGTTTTCTCAATGTAATGTTGATCGACTGTTCCGTCAAGATTATAGACGTATTCCGAGGAGAGTTGAGTATTTGTTTCACCCGGTCGTTTCTTATAGATGGTTCCGGTTTTGGGCAAACCAACAATATGCCTGGAACTATTTAGAATCCCTTCATAATCCAAAATAATTGAATCGGTTGCAACAAGGGTGGAGCCATTCTGATAGATTTTTTTATAATACCTTTGGGGGGAAAGATAAGCGTTATAGTTTTCAAAATAATTCTCTACCCTGGTATTCTGAATAAGATCCTTTGTAATTGATTTCTCAACTAAAATATAGTCATTTCCACCTAAGTTTTCAGTAGAATATAGGCTAATAGATTCTCTTACCTTAGTATCGTTAACGTAAGAAGAAATCGTGTCGGGCAGTAGTTGGAATTTATTAGTGCTACCTTTTTGAACAATGGTGTTCAACTGAATAGACTTTGAAGTATATGTATCATCACCAATACTATTTTCAGATTCTATTAAACCAAATCCCATTAAGCCTCTACCATTAGATTCTGGTATTACTATTACATTATCATAATTATAACTTGTAGTTGTCTGTTTATTGGTTACCGTTTGAACCACCTTCATAAAATCTATTACAGGAACTTGCGGCAAGAAGCTTAATGTCCCTAAACAATAATCGGAATTTCTCCTGCTCGTGGAATAAGGATATCTTTCATTTTTGAATTTCAGGCTTGTTTCTCTTCCAAGCCCATCGGTTATTTTTTCAATACTGTTGTTTGAGCCGGTAGCAATAGAGAAGTATGCAGGAATAGAGTTATAGTTGAAATAAATTTCAGGGGCAGACCCTCCATTTGCTTCACTTACATGACTTAACTCATATGGAAAATTTGAACTAAGGGTAATTGGAGTATTGAAAGAAGTATTCGATGCAAGATACAGTTTCAAGTCATCTGTTCCCGGAATGATTTCCAGAATGTCGGATTTACCATCTTCGTTAATGTCGGCAATGAGAAGATTACCGTATGTACTGGCATCAATATCAGTGGAAAGATATGGAGCGAACAAAATACTATCAATTAATGCTTTTCCATCGGATAAAAATATTCTCCACATGGTTTTACTATCATCAAAAAATAATAGGTCTGAATTTCCATCTCCATTAAAATCGCCTGGATATATCAAGTCGGAATTAGTAAAGCTTGTGTCGCTTAATATTTCGACAAAATCTTCCTGATCGTTGCTATATTCCAGTATTTTAAGTTGATAATTTACCGTTAAAATGTCGGTTTTACCATTTCCATTAAAGTCAATTAATTTATAGTGATAAAGGCCTGGAAAATCAGGTGAAATTTCTGTTGAAAAATTGCTTGAGCCCTTAAAAGTATAAGCATAGTTTAAAGCTATAAACTCTGTTGCTCCGTCTCCATCAAAGTCGGCATTTATCATATTAGCATAATTTCCAGAGAAACCAAGATCCAATGGAAATGAAACGTCCATTGTAGAATCACTTTCAAGCTCTCCGGAATCAAAAAAGTATCTATAACAATTTAAATTTAAGTGATTTACACCTGATATATTTTCCATTTCCTGAAAATAGATTTCAGTTTCACCATTTAAATTGTTATCTATAAAATAAAACTGACCGTATTCCGAGAGCAAACCATCTCCGATAAAAGAAAGGGTTGTTCCAGTAGTAGCTAAATAGGCGCCCCATACATATTCACTTTCGTATATTATTGGGACGGTCCAAATCCTTTTCTGTAATTCATATACCACAAAAAAGTCTGTTAAGTTATCCTTATTTAGATTTACAGGATAGAAGTCTTTAGTAATTATAGTATATCCATCATCGTAAAAATCTTGCGCAATATCTGGATATTGGTGAGGGTAAGAGTATTCCGTTTGCTGACTATATGAATAATCTGGATTTTCCCAGTCAAAAACTGTTTTATTATAATGAGAGCCATTTAAACCACTTAGTTTTATATCTTTAAGATAGGAATAAGTATCTACTTCATAATTAAGTGTATAATTTGAAATGGTATTTATGGAATCGTAATTAATATTAATTTCTTTTAGTCTCCTGTCAATAGATTGTTTTCTACCTGAAATATAAGGTTGAATCATATCTGGTCTGGATTCATATTGAAAATCTATACGGTAAAATTCATCCAATGGTGATTCGCCCAAAGGTATTATTTGTCCGGTATAATCATGACCATATTGTACGGAGATTAGTTCCGGAGTAAAATAATTTGTATATGTGTCTGACCCATATATCTTATATAGTTTGTTCTCTTCAGGAATTTCAACTGAATCACGGACAAAATAAGAATAGCTGTTAGTAGATTGTCTGTTTGAATAATCGAACAGAATATAATTATTGTATGGATCTGTAATCTTTTCCAGATACCAGGCTAAAACATTCTCTTCACCAGTAACGTTATGAGTATAAACTACGGTACCGGGATCAAAAACGATCCCATCTTCATTATAATATTCATGGTACCTGCACTCTATGGTAGAGTTTAAAGTGGCAATGATATATTTTTTGGTATATTCAAATTTTTTCCCGTCACCGTAATAAACTTCAAAATAAGTTTCATCGTCCTCAAAATTGCGTTGAATAATCTTTGCGCTTGAATTGTTCTCAAATCTAAAAATCCTATCAAATCCTTCCTCTGATACATATACTAATCTTTGCCCATCTAATGTTAAGGCATCCCATTTATCCCATTGAATATCATCAACTTCACCATCTTCATAAAAAGTTTTGGAAGTTCTTGATATAGCTGAGATACCGTTTATATTCCATCCCCAACCCGCAATACCGTTTCCGGCTTTAGAATTGTATGTCAATGAAATATTTGGCGTCATCCCATTTATACCCGGAGGGCATTGAATGGGTACATTATATATTGCTCCACCGGTAGGTGTAACCGATAAACCAGCAGGAATGGCTCCAACCACACCGTCATCTCCAACTAAATTAGAAATTGCGGTATCTGGATGGCCTCCTACAATATTTTCTTCATCAATGATTGAAAAAGGAATGGGTATACAACTTGCAGTCAAACTACAACCATCACCAGCGTCATATTCAAATCCAGCATTCATTGATATATAAGAATATGCACTTGCAATAATACTTGTTGGGTGTGTCTGTGAGTATTCCTGGTCAAGAACCAGGCTATCACCAAATAAATTCACTACCGTGGGCAGCACTATTTGTGCATTTGAATAGTTAGAAATGCATAATGTAAGTATAATAAAGATGATACTTTTTTTCATTGGTTTCTGGTTAGTATGTTTTTTCAAATTATGATCCGGGAGGAAAACTATTATTAGTAGTAACAGAACTGTCGGTCATTTTTTATAAATTATTGTTTTATCAGCATCCAATCATTTACTAGCTCTCCATAAATGAGCTTAACAATATAGCTACCCTGACTCATCTTGGATACATTTATCTCAACCAAAAATGATTGGGGAACTATATCTCTGATTTTCTTCCCCTGCATATCATATATGAGTATTCTCCTGTTCTCTGCATCCAGAACCTCCTTATTTAGACTTATGCTAATCTCATATTTAGCCGGATTGGGAAATAAATTTATTACCCCGGGAATTTCAATTTTTTCTTCTGGGGTCTCCGAATCTACTCTTAGACTTTTTAAACCCTCATCTTCTTCTTCATAATATACAATCCTGCTTACTCTATTACCCGCATTATCGTATGAGAAAACAATAGATGTAGGATCCTGGGAGACCTTGTTGAAGCTGGAAAACAAATCACCTGTGTTGTTAAAACACAAGATTATTATACCTATAAAGAACCTATTCTTTCGCATTGTATTTTAGTATTAATTTTATTGTGGTTGTTCTCAAAATCTTCAAATAAAAGTTCTCATAATTGGGATATTAGGTAGTCTGGTAATAATAAAAAAATTCAAATGCATTCATCGTCCAATTAATTTTTGCTTCTGGAACATTCTGTTTTTCACCGACATTAAGTACATTATTATCTAACAGAAACAATGTATCTAAAACCATATTTGTTTTTTTTGCTATTTAATATTTTTGCTATGCTAATTTTTAAGCAAATCTTCAATTATTTTTTCTAAGGCATCAATCTGAACTTGTTGTTCTTTTATTGCCTCAACAAGATTCGGTATTAACCCAATATAATTAATACTTAAGGAGCCATCATCTGCTGTTGTTACTAAATCAGGAAATACCAACTGGACTTCCTGTGCAATAAATCCCGTTTGTTGCCTGTCGTAGATTATCTGATTGTCATAAATTACACTTGCATTTATGTTACTTGTATCTGAGCTAGCAACTTCACTGGAAAGAATAGATTGCATATCCGGCTCTTTCAACTTATATGTTACACCTCTTAAACTAGCTATATTGCTTAATGCGCCTTTAGGGATAACATTGATATCTGTTTTTAGTCGTTCATCTGAAGATATATCCAAAAAACCGTTACATTTAATTGCTCCGTTTACTGTTAGTGCATAGGCTGCATCTGGAGTTGTGGTCATAATGCCCACTCTATCCTCAATAAATACCTTACCCCTAAAGTACCCCGCATATATATTATTTATATAAGTTTCGCCCTTACCTGGGGTTGCTCCGAAAATAGCAGCACCATAATTTGATCCGGACAGTTCTCCATACACTCCATGATTATAGCCTGTTGTAGCATTCCCTCCTGCTCCCCAAATTCCATAGGTTCTACCATTGCTTTCAGGTGTTGATCTAATTGAAGAAGAATATATTCCAAATAATTTGGCGCCACCTGAGCCTTGCGAAATAGCGGTAAGTATACCTCTTTGATTTCCTGAAATTGACGGTGCTTGAACTACTGTCATTCCTTTTTGATTTGCGGCTGTATTATCATTCCTGATATAGACTTTGTTATAAGTATCTCCATCTGACCCAACACTAAGTTTGCTTATCGGATTTTCAGTACCTATCCCAATACTGTTATTGGAAGCAACTTTAATTTGCGCATTTGCCATAAATGTAAATGCTGCAAGCATTAAAATATAAATTAATTGTTTCATAAATTTCGTTTTTATATAGTTTGTTTGTTTTGACGCATTGATTTTAAAAAACGATTTGGTTTTTTAGTTCTTAGATGAGAATGTAAAAACCTTAACCTTTCTTTTTACCATAAATTCTATTCATTTTAAACAGGGTAAATGCTTTGATTTATCATGAAGGCAATTTAAAACTAAATAGTATTGCTGTCAACTCCCTTTTTAGGGAGTTTTTCATATTATTTTTAGTTTACAGCCATAATAAATCAATTCACAGCTGTTTTTGGCTCTAAGTCTTTGCTTTAAACCATTTCGATGAAATATTACAGTGTGTGCAGAAATGCACAGCTGGCAACCAATTTCTTCACAGCTTAATCCCCTCGCAAGAAGCTCCAGCACCTGCTTTTCGCGCGGACTTAGCTGTATGGGTTCGTTTAAATGTGTGTTATACTCCATAATTCAGATTTTAAGTAAAGTCTCCTCTGCTTTTCCGCCTTCCGGATAATTGCAGAAGAAGACTCGGGTGATACATTTTGGTTTTTTCCTATTAATATTTTTCAGAAGAAATTTGTACACTGTTTTCACGAAGTATTTGACTAACAACCGGTAATTTATAATGATTTTAATTTAGGCTTTTGTATTGACTTTCTGAGGAGGGTTTTTTAAATTACGAGGAGGGAGAGGGGAATTTGGAATAACTGGTATTTATAGAAAGGGCTTTTGAGGTTTCGGCATAATTGCATAATCGCTCGGGCTTGCGCATATTGAAAACGATAAAAAAAGTGATTCTATCTACTATTTGGATTTAAAAGTTGAGTAACTGAAACATTTTTATTGGGTGTCTATGAACCCGCATGCCGACAGGCAAGGAATGTGTGCCACATGATACTCTGAATAAAAAATGTATGAGCCATACAGGCTGGAGAGCCAGAATAAATTGTTTTTAATATGTTTTTGTCTGAAATTATTTAAAAATCAATGAAGATTATTCCCTCCTCAAGCCTTTCCTCCACAAAGCTTTCGCCGGCGGCCCGAAGCCTTTGGCGAAGGCACTCAGCGCATCAAGGTTTAGTTATATAATACCTGGTTTCATACACGGAATACCTGAGTCTATATTCCGAATTATATAAATCTTTTCCCTAATTTTATGAAAAACTATTGTTTTATTGGTCTCATCTTTGTAATCTGAAAAAGCACAAAATTCATTCAAAATGAAAATAAAAAGAAATATTGCCATCAGCGAGTCGGGATTTCTCTTCGATCCCTCAACCGGAGAATCCTTTACTTTTAATCCTGTGGGATTGGAAATATTCAACTACCTCCGAAGTGAAAAATCTCTTGATGAAATCAAGGAAATTGTAATAGAAAAATACGACATCGACGCTTCGAATTTTGAACGTTATTATTTCGATTTTACTTCTATGCTAAATCAATATCATCTTCTTGAAAATGAAAGATCCTAAGAATGATATCTAAGCTAACAAATAAGCCAATTAGGATCTTCCTATCTGGCAAAATAAATCAATTACTTTCAGATGAATAAAATAGACATAACCATAGGAATTACCGGTCTGAATAATACCGATAACCCGGGACCGGGTGTTCCGGTTATCAGAGGTATTAAAGATTCTACGGTATTTAATGCCCGTATTATCGGATTGGCATACGAAAATCTGGAACCCGGCATATATATGGAGGGTCTTCTGGATAAAACCTATATGATTCCTTATCCCTCTGAAGGAACTGATGTTTTTCTGGAGAGGATAGAATACATTCATGCCACAGAAAAATTCGATCTTATAATTCCTAATTTCGATGCCGAACTCTTCACCTTTATGAAGGCTTCTGAAAAACTCAAAGCTATAGGAATTCAAACTTTCCTGCCTACTCTGGAACAGTATGAAGACAGGAATAAATCAAACCTGCCTGAGTACGGTAAAAAATACGGCGTTGGTGTTCCGGAAAGCATCGATATTGTTTCTCATAACGATATTGTGAAGTTCGATAAGGAAAAACCCTTCGACTATCCTTTAATGGTAAAGGGGAAATTTTATGATGCCTATGTAGCCTATAGTGAGGAACAAATTCGTAGCAACTTCAATAAAATCTCGGCTAAGTGGGGACTGCCCGTCATTTTGCAGGAATTCGTAAAGGGTACCGAGGTAAATGTGGTGGCTCTGGGCGATGGAAACGGTAATACCATCGGCGCTGTCGCTATGAGAAAACAATACATCACCGACAAAGGAAAGGCCTGGGGCGGAATTACCATCGACGATCCTAAACTAATAGAAATTACCAACAAAATTATTAGTCAGACGAAATGGCGCGGTGGAATGGAGCTGGAGCTTATCCGCACCAACTCCAACGAATATTATATTATTGAAATAAATCCCCGTATTCCTGCCTGGGTTTACCTGGCAGTAGGAGCCGGACAAAACATTCCCGAAGCTTTGGTAATGCTTGCTATGGGAATGGATGTAAAACCTCTCGCCGATTACAAAAAGGGAATTATGTTCGTAAGGTATTCTTACGATATTATTTGCGATCTTAAAAAATATGAAACTCTCTCCGTAAAAGGGGAATTATAAAATAATTATCATGGAAAAGTTACTATTTGAACGCCCGGTAATAAAAAAAGTAAGCGCCGGAATGCCCGGGAAATTTGGTATGAAAACCGGTTTTGAAGTTCTTACCACTATCGATGGGGTGCCCATAAAAGATCTGGTTGAAAAATACGGTTCGCCTCTTTATATTATTTCTGAACAAACCATACGCGAAAAATTCAGAAGCACGGAACAAATCTTTAAGTCAAAATACCCAAAAGTTCAATTCTCCTGGTCCTATAAAACCAATTACCTCGATGCCGTTTGCAAAACCTTTCACCAGGAAGGATCATGGGCAGAGGTGGTATCGGGATTTGAATATGCAAAAGCACTTAAAAATGGCGTTTCGGGTAGAGAAATTATATTTAACGGTCCCGATAAATCCGATGCCGATTTAAAATTAGCCATCGAAAATGAATCTCTAATTCATATCGATCACTTTGATGAATATTATTCTCTTATTGAAATCGCAAAAAAAATTGGCAAAAAAGCTCGCGTTGCCATTCGTGTAAATATGGATACCGGAATTTATCCTAAATGGGATCGCTTTGGTTTCAATTACGAAAATGGGGATGCCTGGGATGTACTAAACCGGATAATGTCTATTGAAAACCTGGAGCTGGAAGGACTTCATACTCACATTGGTACGTATATGCTTTCTGCCAATGCTTATAAAGTTGCTGCATCCAAATTAGCAGATCTGGCAGTAAATCTAAAAAGCAAATACAACCACAATATTGCATACATAGATATGGGCGGCGGATTTGCCTCCGGAAATACCCTTAAGGGCGCTTATCTTCCCGGTTATGAGACCATTCCTTCCATGGAGAACTATGCAGATGCCATCACCTCTGCCCTGCTTTCATCGGCAATTAATAAAGAAAATATGCCTCTTCTGATTCTCGAAACCGGAAGAGCCCTTATTGATGATGCCGGCTATTTGGCAGGAACCATTCTGGCAAATAAACGATTATCTGACGGCCGTCGGGCCACCGTAGCCGATGTGGGAGTGAATTTACTTTTCACCTCCTTCTGGTACGAACATGAAATTATGCCCGCACAACCGGTTTCCTCTCAAACAGAAGAATCGACTATTTACGGACCTCTCTGTATGAACATCGATGTACTCAGGGAAGCTATTAATTTCCCTATCATGAAAAAAGGCGACCTCTTTGTAATCAGAAGAATTGGAGCCTATAATATGACACAGTGGATGCAGTTTATTACCTATCGACCACGAATTGTAATGATCGATACCAATGGCATTACCCATGTAATAAGAGAAAAAGAAGATCTTGATTCTATACGCGGACCGGAAAGGCTTCCCGATCATCTTAAATAATCTTTTATGCGTAAATTACCACCATCTGATGAACTTATAAAGGGAATTCTTAACAGCTATTCCCAGGTTTTCTTTGCTACCAACCAAAGCTTTGCTATTATTCTTATTTTGGTTAGTATGATTGATCCGAATTCGGGAATAGCCGGATTTATTTCGGTTATGGTGGCAAATTTAACCGCTATAGGACTCGGATTTAACCGTAAAGAGGTCGAAAAAGGTTTGTATGGTTTTAATTCTTTGTTGGTGGGACTGGGTGTTGGCTATTACTTTCAGGCTAACATACAGCTTTTATTCATCGTGGTGGCTACGTCAATTTTAACCCTTTTCTTTGTTACCCTTTTTAAGGGAATTCTTCAAAAATATGCCCTGCCTTATTTATCCATTCCCTTTTTATTCGGACTATGGACAATAATGCTTTCATCGGGTAGTTTTGAAACTCTTGGCATAAGTGAAAGGGGTATTTACACTTTAAATAAATTGTATGGTCTGGGGGGGGCAAAACTCGTTTCGTTTTATGAATCAATACAAGATATTCCTCTTAATAAATCCTTACAGATTTACTTTAACTCCATTGGCGCCATTTTCTTCCAGTTTAAAGCCCTGGCGGGAATATTCATAAGCATTGGTATTCTGATGTATTCCCGAATTGCTTTTTTACTTTCATTGTATGGCTTTTATATCGCCTACCTTTTTTACACTTTATTGGGAGGTGATATTTATCAGCTAAGTTATACATATATTGGTTTTAACTACATCCTTACAGCAATCGCTATCGGGGGATATTTTATGATTCCTTCCAAAAAAACCTTTATCTGGCTTTTGTTGCTTATTCCACTGGTAACACTGGTAACCCTTAGCTTATCCAAAATATTTGCCCATTTTAATCTATCGGTTTATTCCCTGCCCTTTAATATAGTGGTTATTATGTTTCTTTATGCATTAAAATGGCGCGTTAGTCCGGGTGAGGACCTTACTGAAGTACTGGTGCAACAGGGTTTACCTGAAAACAATCTCTACTCCTACCAAAATCAGAAAATTAACGCCTTTCATAGAAACCTGATCCCTTTTAAGCTTCCTTTTTATGGAAAATGGACGGTTTCTCAGGGTCATGAGGGTGAATATACCCACAAAGAAGACTGGCGTTTTGCCTGGGATTTTGTGGTACTGGATGAAAAGGGATTGCAATACAATAATGAGGGTTATTATCCGCAAGATTATTACTGCTACGGGAAATCTGTTATTTCCCCGGGAGCCGGAACTATTGAAGAAATTGTAGATAATATTCCCGATAATGAGATAGGAAAGGCAAACCTCACTTCCAATTGGGGTAATTCTGTTATTATTAAGCACGCCGAGTATTTATATTCCAGTTTAAATCACCTGAAACCAGGATCAATAACAGTAAAAGTTGGGGATAATGTTGTGTGCGGTCAAAAAGTGGGCGAAGCAGGAAATTCGGGAAGAAGTCCGTATCCACATCTTCATTTTCAATTTCAGGCAACACCTTATATTGGCTCCGAAACCATAAATTATCCTTTTTCCTATTTTATGGTGAATAATGAATCGGGGTACCTATTTAAAACTTTTGATAATCCTTTGTTAAACCAACTGATAAGCAACATTGATACCAGTATTTTGATGAGGCAAAGCTTTGCCTTTGTTCCCGGACAAAAACTTAAGGTCAGGTTTACTGTAAATCGCATTCCGGGAGAGGCGACCTGGGAAATATATACCAACGCATACAATCATTCTTACATCTACGATCCTGAAAGTAAATCGATTGCATATTACGTAAATGATGGGAATCTATTATATTTTACCCATTTTGAGGGCTCCCGAAAATCGGTATTGTATCATTTTTATCTGGGATTTTATAAGGTTTTACAGTCAACGTATCAGGATGTTGAGCTATCCGATGAGCTGCCACAGAACGCTACTTTTAAGTTTCCATGGTTAAGCCTCCAGGATTTTATCGCTCCTTTTTACCTCTTTCTTAAATCGTCCTATACTTCAAAACTGATTTCTATTGACAATCCATACCAACCCAATGAATTAATTTTTAAATCTGTTGTTAAAAATCTTGTGGCTAAAAAAGAAATAGGGAATAAGGATTTTACAATCACAATTTCACCGGGTAAAATTAAGTTTAAAATGAAAACCAAACTAAATGAAATTGAAGCTGAAATACAGTAAATATTGGCTGACTTTATTCATTCTTATTTGGGCACAAAGATCTTTTGCTCAAAAGAACGTTTCGTTTGTTTATCTTGACAGCTTAAGCTATCAGCAATACCTTTATGAAGAATGGAATGGACTGATCAAATCCACCCGTACGGCCTACAAAAACGATATTGATTACTATTATTTGCGTATGAGAACGGGTATTGCCTATTACGAAAAACACAGATTCATGCTGGCTGAAAAGCACTTTAAAAAAGCTGAAAAATTAAATGATATTGAAAAAATTAATAAGGAATATATTTACTACTCAAAATTGTTTGCCGGCAAGCAAGCAGATGCTTACCGATATTATTACAACAATGAATATTATTTAAAAAAGGCCGTCGATTTAAAGAAAAAAGACCTTAGTTCGTTTAGCATTGATGCGGTTTATTTTTATAACCCGGTTAAAGATCCTGCCTCTCTTTTTGTAGAATTCAACAATAGCGGACCATCCAATGGCGAACAGCTCCTGACCCTCAATTATCGATTTGTGAATTTTAAATTAGTTCACGATATTTCTGATAATCTGAGGCTCATTCATGGTGGTTCTTTTTTAAATAAAAATTCTTACTATTATTCTCTTTATGACAATAATTTAATTAGCAGTGAAATTACCGGTCTTAATCAAATACAGTATTATGGCGGACTTAGCCTTACGCCGGCCGACGGGCTTACTGTAACCGCCTCCTCTCATTTCATTCGTTATTCATTTCCTGCCAATTATTTTGGACGTGGCGCCTCGGCAACATATATTCCCGGTTTTGCCGGAAATTTTTCATCCTCACGCATTTCTGCCTATAAATATTTAGGTCTTTTTAATCTGGGCGGGGGCCTTTCATACTCAAGCCTTAATTTTAAAAAACAATTTCAGAAAGACGGGCGCCTGGTGTTTTACCCTCTTGGAAATCTTAATCTTTATACTGTAAGCTCATTATTAATGGTGTCGGAAGACGACAAGGGTGAAGTGCAAAACTATACCGGTTTTAAACAGGAGTTGGGATTTAAAACCTTTGGAAATGTATGGTTTGAGGCAAAGTATCAAGGCGGGGAAATTAAAAATTTTACCGACCACGACGGCTTTAGTATTTTTAACAGTAATGATACCCAAACTTCCCGGTATGATTTTTCTTTAATTCACGCCGGACAGAAAACAAATATTAGACTAATAGCCTCTTATTTAGAATATTACAACAATTATTTTGATCTTACAGAAATGCGTACTACCGATTTAAATAAAATAGAATCTAAAGCATTAACAATAATAGCGGAAATATCATGGAAATTTTAAAAGCAAAAAAAACATTACTTATTCTTGCGCTGGCTCTGGTTGTATCCGGATTAAAAGCTCAAACATTTACTGAACAGGTTAAGGCATTCCAGCAAAGCTACATACTTGCTGCTTCGGGAAATTATGCCGAGGGTATTAATAGTCTTAAGACTGTTTATATGGAAAATTCTTACGAAATTAATTTGCGCTTAGGATATCTTAGTTATATGGCGGGTAGATTTACAGAAGCCATTGCGTATTACAGTAAGGCCATCGACCTTATGCCTTATTCTATTGAAGCCCGTCTGGGATACGCCTATCCGGCTTCTGCCATAGGAAATTACAGTAAAGTACTTGAGCAGTATGAAAAAATTCTGGAAATAAGTCCGAATAATAGCATTGTTATGCATCGCATCGGTCTTATTTACTACGGAAGAGAGGATTATATGAAGGCTGAAAAATATTTTGAAAAAGTGGTTAACCTCTATCCATTCGATTACGAAGGTCTTACTATGCTTGCCTGGACAAAGCTCAAGCTCAATAAAACCCGTGAAGCAAAATCTTTGTTTCAAAAAGCATTACTGAATACTCCTAGCGGAAGCACGGCGGTTGAAGGTTTGGAATTGCTGGGGAACTAAGGGAAAGGCGGTTCCTTAGCCTGAGATCTCTGAGTTTTTCATAGTATCTATAGAACCCGGAACACTTCGGCAAGATCAGTACAGCGACCCGGAACACAAAACCTTTTCAAAACAATTATTTTTCAATTTTATTTCAACCACAAAATAAGCCTTAACCTGTTTCCGTTATAGTGAAAACTATTTATACCAGCCCTTGAAGGCTCACAAGAAGTGTTGTATATTTGTCGGGAAATTAATTAATTATGGAAAAGAAAAACAATAACCTGTCATATTTGATAACCCTGTTGGTGGTTTTGACCATTGCCCTGATGGTTATCGGCTATTTATTTTATACCCAGAAAAAAGAAAGCGAATCTGTTATTGCTAAACTGGAAGAATATTCTGGTCTTATAAGTTCCCAAAAAGATTCGCTCGAGTCTGAATTAAAGGGTATTATCGTGCAATACGATTCCCTGATGACTGAAAACGATACAATGAATCTTAAGCTTGCCATGCAACAAGATAAAATTGAACGTTTATTGAAATTACGCTTAAGTGATGCTCAGAAAATCAGGGCTTACGAAAAAGAATTGGGTACCATTCGCGGGGTTTTAAGATCTTATATCGTTCAGATAGATTCTTTAAACACAATGAATAAAGAACTTATTGTTGAAAATGTGGCCCTTAGGAGTCATACTGCCAAGGTTGAAACTATTAACAAACAGCTTTCTGAAGATAAAGAGGAATTAATCTCCATAACCAATGAGGCAAAAACTCTGGTAGCGGCAAATATTTTGGGCGTTGGACTAAATAAAAGAAGTAAAGATACAAACCGGTTTAAGCTGGTTGAAAAAGTTCGTGTCGACTTTATCCTCCGTAAAAATAGCGTTACCCAACCGGGTCCAAAAATGATTTATTTGAGGCTTATCCGTCCCGATAATCTTGTGTTAAGTCCTCCCAAACCCGCAATAATCATTGTTAATGGCGAAGAAATGCCTTATTCCGCCAACCGTGAAGTAATTTATGAAAACAACGATGTACCTGTTTCTATTTTTTGGGATAATAACGGCGATCTCGTTGGTGGTAATTACATCATAGAATTGTTTGAAAACGGAAAACTAATCGGATCGTCTGAGTTCGCTCTTAAATAGACTCTGAACTCCATCTTTGCTGCATTATCCGGGGCGGTTCGCATTTTAAGCGGACACAACCTATTCCATTTGAAGGTTCATAAAACGGTATGGGGTTGAGAGGGTATCAGGATTAATACCTTCCTGTTTTTGCGGCATCTTCAGGCTTCAACATACTCAGGAACTGACCGGAACCAAAAGCTTTCAAAAAAATCAAACCCTGAAAAACTCCCTGATTATCTGATCGGCCAAAAATATACCCCGACTTGTTATCCTTATATCGTTGCCTTTCTTTGTTAAGAGCTCTTTTTTATAAAATCCTGAAGCTATATCCTCTGTATACCTAACATAGTCCTCACCGAAAGATTGCTTAATTTTATCGGTATTAATGCCCCACATCGTGCGTAAGGATACCATAATGTATTCGTTATACCGGTCGTTTACACCTAGCATCTCTTTTTCAGAATAATTAAAACTATCGGACTTACTTTCGCTGATGTATTTTTGTACAGATGAAATATTCCAGTATCGGGCTGTTCCATCGTAGGAATGAGCTGCAGGACCTACTCCTGCATAAGGTATCCCCTTCCAGTAATTTTTATTATGTTCGGAAAAATGTCCCTCCCTGGCGAAATTAGAAATTTCATAATGCTGAAAGCCTTCTTTTCGGGTTCGTTCTATCAAATATTTGAATTGCTCCAGGCTGGAATCCTCTTCAATGGGTATTATTTTCTTCTTTTTTCTCCAGTGATCAAAAACGGTCCCCGGTTCGTAGGTAAGATGATAAGCGGAAATGTGCGGAACTCCTAATTCAATAAGCTTTTCAAGGTTTTCCTGCCAATCACTAAAACTCATTCCGGGTATTCCATAAATAAGATCAATTGTAAGCTTTTGAATTCCTGCATTTTGTGCGTTTTTAATAGAGCTTATTGCTTGTTCTGCACTGTGACTTCGACGCATAAGCTTCAGATCCCGATCGTGAAAGGATTGTATTCCAATGCTGAGGCGATTAATCCCCAGCAATTTTAGATTTTTTAGGTATTCAACAGAAAGGTCGTCAGGATTTGCTTCAAGAGTAATTTCGGCTTTCGAATCAAAATTATAATGTGTTTTTATCTCTTCTATTATTCTGTTAATATCTATTTCGCTTAAAACAGAAGGTGTGCCACCGCCAAAATATAGGGTGTTGAACTGATAATTTTGAAATTGCTTCTTTTTATTCTTTATCTCCTTTAATAATGCCTCAACGAGCTCGTCTTTATACTTCAAGGAAACCGTAAAATAAAAATCACAGTACCTGCAAGCCTGTCGGCAAAAGGGGATATGTACATAAAATCCTGCCATTAAAAACCACCTTATTTAACATAATATTTATCTGGGCTGAAGCTGATGAAACTCTTATTTTATTATATTTGTGATGTGATTTATATTTTACAAATTCAATCTGATATCATTGCTTACTTATACATCTGAAACATAATTAACTTGAAAATTATAAGCAAATTTTACCCTTCCTTAATTGTAGCTATTCTTATAATGGCTCTAAGCCTGATTCCAATTAACACTTCTGCCGGATCCGGCTTTTTAAATTTTCCTCATGTTGACAAGCTGGTTCATTTTATGCTTTATGGTCTTCTTTCTTTTATTTTACTGCATGATTTACATAAAATATTCAATAATAAATCATCTCTGATTCTCCTTACCTTGATTCTTTGTGTGAGTTATGGTGGATTGATAGAGGTCTTTCAAAGCTTTATTGATGGGAGAAGTGGTGAATTATATGATTTACTGGCCGATTTTGCAGGTAGTTTAACAGCAATTCCTGCCTTTTATTTGTTTAGGCGATTGTTTTCCAATTTTTATGCATAACCACTACCGCTACACGATTTAAAAACTTTATCTCCCTTACTTAAAAAAGCTGGTTGTTCTTTGACTTCCTTAAATAAACAGAGAAACCTTGTTTTGCTCTATTTCCAATGCTAAATCGTAAATATTAGTCGATTTAAATAGTTTTTTCATCTCCTCCCTGAGTGATGAATATTGTTTGTGAAGTGCACATTTATTTTCTTGTTCTTTGCAATATTTTACTCCAATAGCACATTTTTCAAAGCTATCAAGTCCTTCAATTATCTGAACAATATCCATTAAATGAATCTCTTTTGAATCAATTCCAAGCGAAAAACCGCCGTTTGGTCCTTTGGTAGAACTTAGGATCCTGTGCTTTGCCAGGGTTTGCAAAATTTTACTTAAAAATGGAGCTGGTATGTCTAATTCTTTAGAAATCTTTTTAATACCTGTTTTGGTTTTATCATTATTTACCGCCAGATAAATCACAGACCGTATTGCATATTTACTTGTGGTGGAGATCATTATTTCTTTAAGGGTATTTTATTTATTCGGGTAATATGTCTTCCCCCTTCAAATTCTGTATTAAAAAAAATATCAATAATAGTATATGCCTGTTTCTCACTAATAAACCGGGCCGGAAGTGAACATATATTTGCATCATTATGAAATCTTGCCAGTTGTGCAATTTCATCATTCCAGCAAAGAGCTGAACGAATTTTTTGATGCTTATTTACTGTCATGTTAATACCATTGCCACTCCCACAAATGGATATTCCATATTTATAAGCACCTTTTTCTATTTCTTCTGCCAGTTTATGAGCAAAATCAGGATAATCGCAAGAATCTGAACTATAAGTACCTACATCATAAGATTCTATTAATTTTTTCGATAAATATTTCTTTATTTGCTCTTTTAAAAAATAGCCGGCATGATCGGAAGCAATAACAATTTTTTCTGTAATCATATTTTATTTTTCTTCAATATATTGATAAATAAATACGGATGTGAAAGTATTAATTTTTTACACAAGTATTGTTGATTACTTGTTAATTATAATAATGTAATTTTGTATAATATTTACTTGACTTGTAAAACCATTATTACAATAGAAAATTGAAATTACAATACAAAATTTATTTTTTATTTTCTTTGACAAAATCCTCAACAAAACATTAACAATTTTTTTGGTTTTATTTAGCTTTATTTTTAAAGAACACTTGATACTAACAACTTGTTAATAATTACAAAACAATATGATTGTCAATACTATTTGAATTATAATTTTGTTAACTAAATGTTCCTAAACTTTTAATAATGTAAATATCAATTTTTTTTGAAAATTTTAATAACAATATTAACAGACTATTATTATCATCATATTAAATTTAAATTTATAATATAATAATAATATGTTGTGTATATAATCAAACAATATAAAGTAAGATGAAAAATACAGATTTAATAAAAAAGGGTTTTATCGATTTAGAGGTTGATAAATCTGTAGATATGATAAAAGAAATAGAAAGAATGAAGAAGGAAAAAAATGCTATTATTCTTTCTCATTTTTATCAGGAAGGGGAAATTCAGGATATTGCCGATATAGTTGGTGATAGTCTTCTATTAGCACAGGAAGCCGCCAAAACAAATGCAGATATTATTGTAATGGCAGGTGTACATTTCATGGCAGAAACAGCAAAAATTTTATCTCCCCAAAAGAAGATTTTATTACCCGATTTGAACGCGGGTTGTTCTTTGGCAGAATCAATCCCGGCTGATAAATTTGAAGAATTTTTGAAAAAATATCCTGATCATACAGTAATTTCTTACGTAAATACTTCTGCCGATATTAAAGCTCTTACCGATATAGTTTGTACTTCAACCAATGCATTAGATATTGTTAACAGCTTACCGAAAACTGAAAAAATTGTCTTTGCTCCTGACAGAAATTTGGGAAATTATATAAAGTCTCAAACCGGCAGGGAAGACATGATTATCTGGGATGGAGCTTGTCATGTACATGAGGATTTTTCTCTGGAAAGAATTTTAGATTTGAAAAAAGAAAATCCCGAAGCTAAAATAATAGCTCATCCTGAATGTCAAAAACCAATTCTGATAGTTTCTGATTTTATTGGTTCAACCTCAGATTTATTAAAATTTACTATAAAAGATAGCGCTAATATATATATTGTTGCCACTGAATCGGGAATTTTACATCAGATGAAAATACAAAGTCCTTCTAAAATATTTTTGGCAGCTCCTCCTAAAGACTCCACTTGTGGCTGCAACGATTGCAAGTTTATGAGGTTAATTACTCTCAAAAAATTATATAATACACTTAAATATGAACTGCCGGAGGTAGTTGTAGAGGAAAATATAAGAAAAAGAGCTGAAGGATCTATTATAAGAATGTTGGAATTAACAGAGAAATTTAAAAAGAAGTGAAATATTTTATAAATATTGTAATACTCTTATTCATAATTAATTATAGCTTTTCACAGAATAGTAGTGATGGTTTTACTCAATTTTTTTATCCCGATGGACAGGTTTCCAGTGAAGGTATATTAAAGAATGGAAAGCCCGATGGCTATTGGATTTCATATTATCCAACGGGGATTATTAAATCGGAGGGTTTACGGAGAAATATGCTATTGGATAGTACCTGGACCTTCTACAATAGTCAGGGTGAAATAGATCAAAAAATAAATTACTTGTCGGGAAAAAAGAATGGATACAGTTATTCTTTCTCTTATAAATACAACTCCGAACCCATTATTGTTTCTCAGGAATTGTATCTGAACGATAAAAAGGAGGGAAAATCTTTTTATTTCTACGATAACGGAACAATTCAAAGTGAAATTAATTATAAAGATGGGAAAAAAGATGGTCAGGCAAAGGAATTCAATACAAATGCAGAATTAATAACTATTATGCAATACCGAAACAATCTGTTAATTGCCAGAGAGATAGTAAACAGAAAAGACGGTGATGGAAAAAAGCAGGGTATATGGAAAGAATATTTCGATAACGGTAAACTTCATAAAGAAATTTATTATGTCGATAATCAAATGGATGGTCTCTACAAAGAATACAACGATAAAGGAGCTCTCGTATTAATGCTCAAATATAAAAAAGGTGCTGTAATTGAAGAGCAGGAAGCAATAATGGAGCAGGAAAGTTTGGATATTAAACGCGAGTTTAACAATACGGGAGAATTAATATTTCAGGGAAGTTACAGAAATAATATTCCGGTGGGAGTTCACAGATATTATGATGGAAAAGGAAATGTAGTTAATTCAAAAATTTATGACAATTTTGGTACTTTAACTTCCGAGGGTATTTTGAATGAAACCGGTGTAAGAATTGGAACCTGGAAGGAATACTATCCTACCGGAGAACTCAGATCAAAGGGAAATTATTTAAATAATCAAAAATCGGGTTTATGGAATTATTATTATTTAAACGGAAATAAAGAACAGGAAGGTGAGTTTTTAGCAGGTCTTCCCGATGGTTTTTGGACATGGTATTATATTTCAGGTAATATTCTTAGGGAAGAATCCTATTTTAACGGAAGAGAAGATGGTAAAATGGTTGAGTATGCTGAAAATGGAGAAATAATTAGTTCCGGAAACTTTATTAATGGTGAAAAAGAGGGAGAATGGTATTATTTTTCAGGCGATCATATTGAAAAAGGAAAGTACATTATAGGTCTGAGGGAAGGCGTCTGGAACTATTATTATCTGGATAATAGTATTCACTTTGAAGGTAAATTTATTCAGGGTTTAGCTCAGGGTAAACATGTTTTCTATTATCCAAATGGAGTTATTAAGGAAGAAAGATTCTATGAAATGGGTGTCAGAGAAAGAAATTGGAAAAAGTATGACGAGTTGGGAAACCTGAAAATGATCATTACCTACAAAAAAGATAAAGAATATAGAATAAACGGTGAAAAAATTAATTTACCTGAAGGATCAATAAAGACAATTAAATAACATTGAAAGAAGAATTTAATATACAGGATCAAAATTCGTTTGAAAAGGAAAAAGATTTTGAAAAGAAACTAAGGCCTCTGAGTTTTTCTGATTTTTCGGGACAAAAGAAAATCATAGAAAATCTGAAGGTTTTTGTACAGGCCGCAAAATTGAGGGAAGAAGCTCTCGATCACGTGCTTCTCCACGGTCCTCCGGGATTGGGTAAGACCACCCTGGCTAATATTATTGCCAACGAATTAAATGTAAATATTAAAATTACCTCTGGTCCGGTACTCGATAAGGCCGGTGACCTGGCAGGATTACTTACCGGGCTGGAATATGGAGATGTTTTATTTATTGATGAAATACATCGTCTTTCACCAATCGTAGAAGAATACCTTTATTCTGCAATGGAAGATTATACTATCGATATTCTTATAGATAAAGGTCCAAGTGCCCGATCGGTTCAGTTAAACCTAAATCCTTTTACCCTTATAGGTGCAACCACCCGCTCAGGCTTACTTACAAGCCCCTTAAGAGCCCGTTTTAGCATTAAATCGTTGTTGGAGTACTACGATCAGCATACACTTACAAAAATCGTTAAAAGGTCAGCCGTAATTTTGGCTGTGGAAATATTTGAAGATGCAGCTCTCGAAATTTCTTCAAGAAGCAGGGGAACCCCAAGAATTGCAAATGCTTTATTGAGAAGAGTGCGCGATTTCGCTCAGGTGAAGGGAAATGGAACAATAGACATAAACATCACAAAACACGCCCTGCAAGCTTTAAATATTGATAAAGCAGGTTTGGATGAAATGGATAACCGAATCCTTACAACCATTATTGATAAATTCGGCGGGGGACCCGTGGGTTTGACAAATATTGCCACAGCGGTAGGGGAAGATTCCGGTACAATAGAAGAAGTTTATGAACCATTCCTGATAAAAGAAGGCTATATTAAACGCACACCCAGAGGCAGGGAAGTAACCGAATTATCCTATAAACATCTTGGTATTATTAGAAATTCTCAGGACAGATTGTTTTAAGAAATCAACATCCCTGTTTCTATAAGAATTTTAAGATCTCATTTATTTTGTGATATTGCACCTTGGTCAAATACCAAATAAGATTGTTGAGCGAAGCCGAAATACGGTTGTTGAGCGAAGCCGAAATACGATTGTTGATCGTAGCCGAAAACAGGCAATTGAGCAAACCGGAACAAGTTATTGAGCGTAGTCGAAACAAGGTTAATAAAACGAATTAGAAATATTCTCCAGCCCCGAATAATTAAGAATCTTTATCTCTCGCCCCTTAATTTCTAATAAGTTATCATGCTTAAACTCAGATAGCATTCGGATTATCGACTCTGTAGCGGTTCCAACAATATTGGCCAATTCCTCACGCGTAAGCGAGATTTTTAGTACATTGTTTTCATCAACTCCAAATTCATCTTTTAAATGAATCAAAATTTCTGCAAGTCTCTCTTTAGCAGTTTTTTGCGCGATGTCTGTTATGTATGAATTCGCTTCTCCCAACTCCCGGCATGTTAGCTGCATTAGTTCAAATGCAAAATCCCCATTGTTTTTTATCAGCTCAATTATAATTTCTCCGGGTATATAACAACTTGTCGCTTCATTTATCACCTCAGCTGTGGTGCATGCCAACTCAGAAGAAAGTACCGATCGGTAACCAATAATTTCTCCCATTCTGGCAAAACGAAGAATTTGTTCCTTTCCGTCGTTACCCGTTTTAAATACTTTTATTATTCCGGTATTAATACAGTAAATCCCATTAATTCGGTTTCCTTCGTAGTATAAAACACTCCCTCTTTTATGCACACCTTCTTTTTTTTCAGAAAGAACCAGATTTAGTTCATCATCATTAAGGTGTTTAAAAAGGAAATGAGATTTTGAAAGGCAATTTGACACGCAATCCATACTATTTATTGTTAATGGTCTATAATTGAGCTTTTGAAATTGGTGGAAAAGAGTTTAATAATTACTTTTGCCAGCAAAGTATAAAAATATAAAAATTTAATGATGAAACACCAATCAACGAGGCAATTGGATTATTTATTTCAACATCATTTAAAACACTTCTAACAATTATATTGAAATTTAAGAATTTTAATAGTACGATTTATAATAACAGAGCTTAACAATTACAAATTAAATAAAATGAAAGAAACTATATCATTATCATGGATGGATGGAATGGCTTTTGAAACAGAAGTAAACGGCCATAAAATTATTATAGATGCAAATGAAAGTGTTGGTGGAAATAACAGGGGACCCAGACCCAAGCCTTTAATGATGGTTGCTTTGGCAGGATGTACAGGCATGGATGTTGTATCAATTCTGAAGAAAATGCGGGTTGATTACGATAAACTCGACGTTAAAGTGGAAGGTGATCTTACTGAAGAGCATCCTAAGCATTTCCATAAAATGAAGGTTATTTACGAATTTACAGGAAAAAATCTTCCTTATGATAAGATCCAAAAAGCTATTGATTTATCAAAAGAAAGGTATTGTGGGGTAAGTATTTCCTATAAAAAAGCTATGGAAATAGAGTATGAAATAATTTTACACGACGCTTGAAAATTGCTCAAGAAAACGTAAATCATTTTCAAAATATAATCGTAAATCCCTTATCTGAAATTTCAGCATAGCGATTCGCTCAATTCCCATACCAAATGCAAAACCGGTATATTTGGAGCTGTCTATATTATTGAAATCTAATACATTAGGATCGACCATTCCGCATCCAAGGACTTCTAACCAACCGGTGTATTTACATACATTGCAACCTTTTCCTCCACACAGGTTGCACGATACATCCATTTCAGCGGAAGGTTCGGTAAATGGAAAATAGGAAGGACGTAAGCGAATTTTTGTATCTTCTCCAAATAGTTCCTTGGCAAAATATAACAGGGTCTGTTTTAAATCTGCAAACGAAACTTTTTCGTCAATGTATAATCCTTCAACCTGATGAAAAATACAATGGGCTCTGGCCGAAATCGCTTCATTTCTGAATACTCTGCCGGGTGAAACGGTACGAATCGGTGGTCTTGTATTTTCCATAACCCTAACCTGAATAGACGAGGTATGTGTTCTAAGCAAAATATCCGGATTCTTTTCAATAAAAAAAGTATCCTGCATATCTCTCGCCGGATGTTCCGGTGGAAAATTTAATGCTGAGAATACATGTTTATCATCTTCAATTTCCGGTCCTTCGGAAACAGTAAATCCTATTCTGGAGAAAATATCCAGAATCTCCTTTCTTACAATGGAAATGGGATGTCTCGAACCCTGATTTATTGCAGTTCCCGGAAGACTCAGGTCTTGAATATTACTTGTTGTAACTTCACTGCCCAACTGATCCTTGAGAGAATTTATCCTATCTTGAAGGGTGTTTTTTAATTGATTTAATAACTGTCCAACTTCTTTTTTTTGTTCTCCGGGAAGAATTTTAAATTCCTCGAATAATTCAGAAATAACCCCTTTTTTACTCAAAAATTTAATCCTGAATGCTTCTATCTGCTCAATAGTTTCTGCAGAAAAACTTTCAGCTTCTTGTATGAATTTTGATATTTTATTATGCATTTAGAGTATTATTTTAAAATTTTGACCTGAAAAACTATATCATCTACAGGCCTGTCATACGCGTCTGTCGACAGTGCGGCAATTTGTTCAACTACATCCATTCCTGAAATCACTTCGCCGAAAACCGTATATGCCCCATCAAGATGAGGGGTTCCCCCAATAGTGGTATAACTTTCGATTTCTTCCGGAGTAAAGGGTTCATGCCTGCCCATTTTAACAAAGCCATTTAATTGTTCAATACTAAAAACCTGTCCTTGAACAATATAGAATTGCGATCCGGAAGATTCTCTCGCAGGGTTAACCATATCTCCATTTCTTGCAGCAGCAATTGCTCCCTTTTTGTGATGTAAATTGGGACGGAATTCTGCAGGAATAGTATAACCCGGTCCTCCGGTTCCCAAACTTTCTCCTTTGGCAGCTGCTTTTGAATTCGGATCACCCGCCTGTATCATGAAGTTTTTTATAACACGATGAAATAACTGACCATCAAAATAACCCTCTCTCGCGAGAATTATAAAGTTTTGCTGATGCATAGGAGTTTCATCATAGAGTAAAACGTGAATATCTCCAAATTTTGTTTTTAATTCCACAATAACACCTTTCTTATCTTGAGAAAAAACACTCAATGAAATAATTATAAACAAGTGGAAAAACAGAAATCTTTTAAACATCTTTTTTGATTTAGGGTTGAAAATTACCCAATTAGCAAAGGCAAAAGTAATTATTATTATCGTAACAGAAGACGTTTGATAATTTAAAGTTTTATGAACAATTACAGAATTAAGTCAATATCTAATTGAATAACTTTACATTTGCAGATTATATCTTATTCTTAATTATACAGAGACATTGCACTACCTTAAACAATTAGCCGGACAAACTGCTGTGTATGGATTGGGTGTGGTAATTCCACGCTTACTTACCTATGTTTTATTAACCCCATTTTACACAAGAATATTCTCACCTGCAGACTACGGTATTATTACAGAACTGTATGCATATGTTGTATTTCTGATTGTAATTTTAACCTACGGCTTAGAGACGGGTTATTTTCGTTATACAAAAGAAGATGGATCAGCTAATGATGTATATAAAACCTCTCTGGTAAGTATAATAGTTTCATCCCTAAGCTTTATTTTATTGATATTCATTTTCTATGAAAGAATTGCTTCAGTCCTTGGCTATGAAAGTAGTAGTAAGTATATTCTATGGATGGGTATAATTGTTGGTTTAGACGCCCTAACCTCCATTCCTTTTGCAAGGATTCGTATTCAAAATAAAGCTTTAAAATATAGTATTATAAGAATAATTGAAGTACTTGTTAATTTATTTTTTAATTGGTTTTTTATTCTTTATTGTCATAATAATTACGACAATTATGATTGGATTTCCAAAGTTTATAATCCCGATTATAGAGTAGGATACGTTCTGTTAAGCAATCTATTATCTACCGTAGTTAAGACTATCCTTTTATGCAAAGAAATTTTTTATAAAGAAGGTAATTTTCAATATCCAATATTAAAAAAGCTGTTGATTTATAGTTTTCCTCTACTTATTGCTGGTTTGGCTGGTACGGTTAATGAAGCTATCGATCGTGTGTTATTGAAATATTTAACTCAGCCACCTCTTATTCCTATGGAACAATTGGGTATTTATGGGGCAAATTTTAAACTTGCTGTATTAATGACACTATTCATTCAGATGTTCAGGTACGCTGCCGAGCCTTTTTTCTTTAGCAAAATGAATGATTCTAATGCCAGAATAATTTATGCCGATGTAATGAAGTATTTTATATTTGCCGCAATGGGTATATTTCTTCTTGTGGTATTATATTTAGATATATTTATGCTCTTTATTGGTGCCGATTTTAGAGAGGCAATAGCTATAGTACCCATAATACTTTTGGCTAATGTTTTTATGGGAATATTTTATAATTTGTCGGTTTGGTATAAGCTTACAAATCTCACTAAATTTGGCGCATATCTTGTGTTTTCCGGTGCAGCAATAACCATAATAATTAATATTGTATTTATACCAAAATGGGGATATATGGCTTCTGCATGGGGACATTTTTTTGCTTACCTGACAATGATTATTTTAAGTTATTTATTTGGAAGAAAGTATTATATAATCAATTATGATCTTAAAAGAATTTCACTTTATATTTTTACTTCCCTGATAATATTTATCCTTTTTAAGAATATTTCAATAACTAATGAGTTTATTTTATATGGCTTAAAAACCTTATCCTTATTTTTGTATTTTATTCTTTTTGTTTTTTTAGAACGGAAATTGAAATATAGTAAAAATGAAAGTTAAAATTGTAAATAAATCTTCTCACGATTTGCCTCAATATAGCACGGAATTTTCGGCAGGGCTTGATCTGAGGGCAAACATTAATGCCGATATTGTATTGAAATCATTGGAAAGAGTTTTAATTCCAACTGGATTATATATTGAATTGCCCAAAGGGCTTGAAGCTCAAATTAGACCAAGAAGCGGACTTGCATTAAAGCATGGGATCAGTATTGTGAATTCTCCCGGAACAATCGATAGTGATTATCGGGGGGAAATAGGAGTAATTCTAATTAATCTGTCTAAGGAGGAATTCACCATAAAAAATGGTGAACGAATTTGTCAAATGGTAATTAGCCGGCATGAAAATATAGAATGGCAACATGTTGATACTCTCCAAGAAAGCGCCAGAGGAGAAGGTGGTTTTGGACATACAGGAAAAAAATAAAATGAGGTCAAAATTATTAATAGTATTTTTAGTTATTAGTCTTGGATTAAGCGCTCAGACCGATAAGGAGTATAATTATGAATACGCCCTTATCGAGGCAAACAGGCAAAAGGCTATTGGCAATTTGAACGAGGCACTTAATTTATATAGCAGATGCTTAATTGTTAAACCGGAGTCGGGTGTCGCTGCATACGAATTGGGAAACATTTTCATTGCAATGAACGATCCAGATAAAGCCTATGAATATTTCGAAAGGGCTTATAACTCTGATCCCGGGAATTATTGGTATATGATTGCTTATATTGAAATACTGAATTTCAAAGCAGAATATAGTGAAGCTGAAAAGGTAATATTAATCTATTTGAAGAAAAAGGACGATCCTAAATTAAGGTACTCTCTGGCAGGTATTTATGAAAATCAAAGAGAGTTCAAGAAGGCCAGGAAGCAATTGGAAATCATAGAATTAAATTATGGTATATCGGAAACCATATTGTTAAAAAAAGCGGAAATATATAAGAAGGAAAACAAAATCACTAAAGGAGAAAAAGAACTCTTGAAGCTGAAAGAATATCTGCCCGATTCGCCTGATTATTATATACTTCTGGCAGAGTATCTTAACGATGCCGGTATAAAAGAACGAGCTGCAGGATTTTTTATGGATGCTTATTTGTTAGATTCTACTAATTTGTATGCAATCACAAATTTGGCAGATTATTATATTCAGAATAATGATATATCAAAAGGTTTCCAGTTTTTAGAAAAAGCATTTTCAGATTCAGTAATTAATTTGGAAAATAAACTAAAAACATTTGTCTTGTATTTGGAAAATGTTGAATTTATCAAAAGGTATACAATTGAAACAGAACAACTTGTAAAAAGTTTGCTCAATTTGTACGAAGAGGAAAATATTGTACATAGAGTGGCGTATGATTTTTATTTTAAAATTGAGGATTATCAAAACGCATTTACTCAAATAAAAATACTTCTTGAATTAGAAAGCGATAATTATAGCCTATGGCAGCAGGCTATTTATAACGCCAGCGTGTTAAATTTGAGTGATGAAATGATAAGTATTGGTAAAAGAGCAATTGAAATTTTTCCAAATAAATCCGACTTATATCTTTTTGTTGGTATTGGATATTATCAGAAAAACGATTTTCAAAAGGCTTATGATATATTGAAAGATAATTATATTATCGGACTCGAAACCAATACCCAAATGCAATTTTTGACTTTTCTTGGGGAGAGTGCTTATAAAATAAGATTGTTTGATGAGGCGTTTTCCTACTTCGAAGAACTCATACTCCTGGATCCTAATAATCTTCTTGTACTTAATAATTATAGTTATTATTTATCTCTTGAAGATATTAATCTGGAAAGAGCTGAAAGATTGAGCTATAAGACGATAATTGCCGAACCTGAAAACCCTGTTTATCTTGACACTTATGGATGGGTATTGTTTAAATTAAACAGAATGGAAGAATCTCTTAACTATTTAAATAAAGCTTCAAAATTGTCTAATGACCCTGATGTTTTGTTTCATTATGCTGAAGTATTATATATTACCGGCAATAAAAAACAGGCTTGCGAATATTATTCTAAAGCCAAAGATGCCGGTTTTGATCCTGATAGCATTAAAATAAAACTTGAAATATGTTTTTGAGAAGTAGTAAAATAAATATTTTAGGACTTGTAGTAATATTGTTTTTTTTCAATTCATGCTCTAAGTTTAAGAGGGTATCGGCAGATAGCAAAGAAGCTATTTTAAAAAAGGAATTACATAACATTTACATTAGTAAGAAAAAACCTCAGTATATTTTAATAGAAAATGCCAATATTAAAATTGAAGGTAAAGAAACCAATAGAGCTAAAATGAATTTCTATTTCGAGGAAGGAAAGAAATTTTTTATTAGTTTAAAATTACTCGGTTTTGAAATGATGAGGTTTGAGCTGAGTTCTGATTCAGTAAAATATCTTAACAGGCTGAATAGAGAATATTATTTTGAAAGCCTTCAAAATATTCAAAAAGATCTTGGTAGTTTGCTGAATTACGATATTCTGGAGAATATTGTTACCACAGGATTAATTTCTACAAAAGAGTACAGCTTTGATAACTTCTTCAATAACAGCAAGATAAGGGGAGACAGCTTATATTATATGGGAGAATTAGGGCCCGGTCAAAGCGTTTTATGTCAATACTCCCTGGGTCGACTTCAATTATTCGACCTGGCGTACTTTGATTATGTTAAACAGATAGAGACAAAAATGATTTTTGAAAGAAATGACTTTGGTTTAAATTCTATTCAAGGTACTTTTGTTAGTAATGGAGATGTAGTTAAATTTAATATGGACATTAGCGAAATTCAAAATAAAAGCTATTCAAAAACTGAATTTAGAATAGGAAGAAATTATCATGAAATCAAATCTCTATTTTAAAATATTTTTTTTCGTTTGTTTTCTTTCCGTTTCAGGATCGATTTACTCTCAAGACAGAAAAGCTCTTGAAGCTGTAAAAAGTAGTAATATAGAAAAGCTGGAATATACAAGAAAATTATTGGAATCAAATTATCAGAATAAAAGAAAAAATCTTTCGAGTTTATCAATTCTTAATCAAGGAATTGAATACAGGCAAAAATTAATTAATAATTACGAAGAAGAGTTGAATTATATTGCAAGTGATATAGATTTTTTAAATGAAGAGATACTTGAGGGTAAAAAGGAAATTGAGAAATTAAAGCTGACCTATGCAAAAATCATTAGGGCAAGTTATAGGAATATGGATTCAGAATTTTGGTTAATGTATATATTATCCTCAGAAGATATTAATCAAAGTTATAGACGATTTAAATATCTTAAATATATTAATGAATTTAGAAAAGAACTTTACCAGGAGATTATTCATCAGAATGAGTCTTTAGCAAAACAATTAGACTCACTTCGAAATTTGCAATCGGGTAAAGAACAAACAATAAAGAATATTGATTCAGAGAGAATAAACTTGTTGTCATCCCAAAATGAAAAAATAGATTTGCAAAAGGAACTTTTAAAAAGAGAAAATATTTTATTAAAACAAGTTAAGGAGCAAGAGGAAATACAAAAAAGGATAGAACTCGAAATTAAAACATTAATTGAAGAAGAAGCTCGAAAAGCCAGAGAAGCAAACAGGCTTAACAATCTAACTCCCGCTGAAAAAATAATTGATGGTAATTTTGAAAATAATAAAGGAGGATTGCCCTGGCCTACAGAACAAGGTCTTATTACAGGAAAATATGGTGAAAGAGCTCATCCTGTTTTACCCGGAATTAAAATAAAAAGTAATGGCGTCGATATTACAACTAATGACAAGTCAAAAGTCAGAGCCGTTTTCAAAGGAGAGGTAACTAAAGTTATTGCAATACTGGGAGCAAATTATACGGTTATAATAAAACATGGAAATTACAGAACCGTTTATCAGAATCTTATAAGCGTAAATGTTAAGGCCGGTGATATTGTTGAGATTAAACAACATATTGGTAATTTGGGAGAAGATAACGATAAAGCTGCAAATTTACATTTTGAGTTGTGGAATAAAATGGATGCACTTAACCCTGAAGTGTGGTTAAGTAAATAATAATACTTTTAAGTAACCTTTTTGAATAATCTTAGTATAAATAAGACTATTGCTCAAATTAATTTATATGAGTAGAATTATGATAATAAAATCTAATCCTGAAAATCTGCGTTTGGTGGAAAAATTTATAGATGAAATTTCTGAAGAACTTAAACTTAGCGATGAAGTTTATGGAAATATATTAATTGCCACATTGGAAGCTACCAATAATGCTATCGTGCATGGAAATAAACAGCAGGAAGATTTGGATGTTGAAATTTTTATGGAGGAAACAGGTGAGGGGATTTCAATGACGATAAAGGATTTTGGTAAAGGGTTTAATCCAAATGATATTCCCGATCCAACAGCTCCCGGGAATATTGAAAAGACAAGTGGCAGGGGAGTGTTTCTTATGTCAAAACTTTCCGATTCAATTGAGTTTTTTGAGAATGGTACTAAAGTAAAACTTTTCTTTAATATAAATTAATTTTGGCTGTTTGGTTTCATTCCGAATATCCGGGTTTCCAAATCTCTCAAAAAAGGAAATTGAAAAAGTGGATTCAAAAAGCAATTAACGACAAAGGCTTTACACTTGGCTCAATTAATTATTCTTTTCTTACAGATGAGGAATTGTTGGATATGAATAAAAAATTCCTTAAACATAATTTTTATACCGATATAATTAGTTTCGATTATTCAGGTGGTAATAATATCAGTGGCGATATTTTTATTTCAGTTGATCGAATCAGAGAAAACTATAAAAAATATAGTGACTCTTTCAATAAGGAATTAGAGAGAGTTATTATTCATGGAGTATTGCATTTTCTTGGATTTAAAGATAAAACCGAAACTGAGAAAAAAATTATGCGCCAGACCGAATCAGATTATCTTCAAATTCTTCACAGCACAAAATAATTTTCATCTTCGCAAGTGCTGGAATATAATTACCTTTGCTAAAAATTTATAGTATGTTACCACAATATGATGTTATTGTAGTGGGTGCAGGTCATGCAGGTTGTGAAGCTGCAGCTGCAGCTGCTAATATGGGATGTAGTACACTTCTGGTTACTATGGACATGACAAAAATGGCGCAAATGAGCTGTAATCCGGCCATGGGTGGAGTAGCTAAGGGTCAGATAATTAGGGAGATCGATGCCTTAGGAGGCTATAGTGGAATCGTGTCAGACAGATCAATGATACAATTTAGAATGCTTAATCGATCAAAAGGGCCAGCTCTCTGGAGTCCACGCTCTCAAAACGACAGACAAAAGTTTACTATAGTATGGAGAGAGCTTCTTGAGGATACTGAGAATTTAGATTTTTGGCAAGATAGCGTCGTAGGACTTATTATTGATAATGGAAACATCAAAGGGATAAAAACAAAATTGGGAATAAGCATTTTTAGTAAATCGGTTATTCTTACCAACGGAACCTTTGAAAATGGCTTGATGCATATTGGGAGGACAAAAATTAAAGGGGGCAGAGCTGGCGATATGGCCTCGGTAGGAATAAGTGACCAATTAAAGGAATATGGTTTTGAGGTGGGGAGAATGAAAACCGGTACTCCACCAAGACTGGATGGCCGGACTATCGACTTTTCAAAAATGCTTGAACAAAAAGGTGATGTGGAAAATAAGCGCTTTTCTTATTTGGAAAATGAAGTCGATTATAGTAATCACATGAGCTGCTGGATTACCTATACTAATTTAGATGTTCATGAAGATCTTAGAACCGGATTGTTGGATTCGCCAATGTATAATGGTACTATTAAAAGTATCGGACCAAGATATTGTCCTAGCATAGAAGATAAGATTCATACTTTTGCTTCAAAAGATAGTCATCAATTGTTTTTAGAACCTGAAGGACTAAATACAAACGAGTATTATTTGAATGGATTTTCTTCATCTTTGCCATGGGAAGTACAATTGTCTGCAATGCATAAAATTCCCGGACTTGAAAATGTAAAAATATTCAGACCTGGTTATGCCATCGAATACGATTATTATCCACCAACACAATTGTTTCATAGCCTTGAAACAAGAAAAATTAGTAATCTGTATTTTGCGGGACAAATTAATGGAACAACCGGTTATGAGGAGGCGGGAGCCCAGGGATTAATGGCAGGTATAAATGCTGCGCTAAAAATTCAGAAAAAGGGTGAGTTCGTCCTGGGGAGAGATCAGGCATATATTGGAGTACTGATAGATGATCTAATTTCAAAGGGAGTGGATGAACCTTATCGTATGTTTACCTCAAGAGCGGAGTATAGACTTTTATTAAGACAGGATGATGCAGATGAAAGATTGACAGATTTAAGTTTCAATATAGGATTGGCAAAGAAAGAAAGGAAAGTTTTACTTGATGAAAAACTTAAAATCAAAAATGATATATTGGAATTTTTAAAAACAACCAGTATTGTTCCTGCAAAAATGAACGTTTTGTTGAAGGATAAAGGTACTTCTCCAATAAAACAAAAGCTTAAAGCAGTAGATTTATTGCGGAGACCGCAAATATCAATTTTTGAACTTTCAGATTATGTGGAAGGGATAAGAGAAAGAGCCGAAATGGCTGGTGGCCGGGCAGAGGAAATTTTAGAAAGTGTAGAGATTACAATTAAATATGAAGGCTATATAAAGAGGGAAAAGGATTTGGCTGAGAAAATTAAACGACTAAATGAAGTAAAGATTTTGGATAGCATTGATATTGGAAGTCTTAAATCTATTTCTACCGAGGCTCGTCATAAACTTAAAAAACAAAAACCAAAGACCATTGGGGAAGCCTCTAAAATAAGTGGAGTTTCTCCGGCTGATATAAGTGTTTTATTATTATATATGGGCAGATAAGGTTCCACGTGGAACAAACGGCCGTTTTTTTGGTTCCACGTGGAACTAAGGGGGGCTGTTTATTTTTATTTTTGATCTGTTTTTAGGTTGGGAGAGTCTGGCATTGTTGCGTTTCCGTGGAAAACTTGCTTTTCGGTGTGGTTAAAATGCACAATTAATTTTTTAATTCCCTGGCCAATTATAAGGTAAACTGAAAAAAGTTGATTTAAATTTAAGGAGTATATGAAAGAATATAGCGGAACCATAGTGGACATTGTATCAAAAACAAGTTTTAAAGGAAGACTTCAGGTTGTAAATGGTCGTATAATTAATATTGAGAAATGTAATGATGTTGACGACCTTGTCATCCTACCGGGATTCGTAGATTCTCATATTCATATTGAGAGCTCCATGCTAAGTCCGCAGAATTTTGCTGCTGAAGCCGTAAAGCATGGTACAGTGGCGGTAGTGTCGGATCCGCATGAAATTGCAAATGTTTTAGGCAGGAAAGGGGTAGAGTATATGATTAACGATGCAGAAGAATCGCCCCTTAAATTTTTCTTTGGAGCCCCCAGTTGCGTCCCTGCAACTAAGTTTGAAACTTCAGGCGCTGTTCTTGATGCTGTTGAGGTGGAAGGTTTACTAAAAAGAGATGATATTTATTTTTTGTCGGAGATGATGAATTTCCCCGGAGTTATTTATAATGATCCTGATGTGGACAAAAAGATTTTAGCAGCTAAAAATTCCGGAAAAACAATTGATGGACATGGCCCTGGTTTATCCGGCGCCGAATTGGCTAAATATGTCGGTGCAGGGATTGAAACCGATCATGAGTGCTTTACTTATGATGAAGCTCTTGAAAAAATTAAATTGGGCATGAAAATTCAAATACGAGAAGGAAGCGCCGCCCGGAATTTCGAAAGCCTGAATAAGTTAATCGATGATTTTCCTGAAATGGTAATGTTATGCTCAGACGATTTGCATCCGGATGATCTGGTTAAAGGGCATATTAATTTGTTGATTAAAAGATCTCTTGAGAAGGGATTAAATTTATATAATATACTAAGAGCCGTGGTTTTTAATCCGGTTAAACATTATAATATACCGGTGGGAATGCTGCAAAAGGGCGACCCTGCCGATATGGTAATTGTAAATAACTTGACGGAATTAAAAATTATTAAAACAATTATTAATGGGGTAGAAGTCTTTGATAAGAATAGGGTATTGTTTGAAGCAAATAAGCCGGAACCAACAAATACCTTTTACGTAAATAAAGTAGAGAAGGATTCTTTTAAGCTAAAAAAGGAGGGGGGGAAGGCTAAGGTAATAGAGATAATAGATGGAGAATTGGTAACAAGACAAAGAATTATTTCCTTAAAAAGCAATATTAAATTTATTGAATCTGATCTTGCTGAAGATATTTTAAAGATATCTGTGGTGAACAGATATAGTGCGGAAAAACCTTCTGTTGGATTAATAAAAGGTTTTGGTATAACTAAAGGGGGAATGGTGTCCACTATTGCCCACGATAGTCATAATATAATTGTAGTTGGAGTTGACGATAGCATTATGGCGGAACTGGTTGGTTGGGCTCAGCAAAATAAAGGAGGTATTGCCGTTCACGATGGAAAGAAAATAATCGGAATACCACTCCCAATTGCAGGAATTATTTCGGAACTGTCTGCTATAAAAGTAGCTGAAAAATATGCAGCACTCGACCATAAAATTAAAGAATTGGGTTCTAAACTCAGAGCCCCATTCATGACATTATCCTTTATGGCTTTATTGGTGATACCTGAATTGAAAATAGGTAATAAAGGACTTTTTGATGTTAATACCTTTGGGCATACTTCTATCTTTATTGATTAATGAATGCAACTGAAAAAATAAAATCAGAACTACAAAACCTTCCAGATAAACCGGGTATTTATCAGTTTTTTGATAAAGAAGGGAAAATAATTTATATTGGAAAGGCAAAATCACTGAAAAAAAGGGTCTCCTCTTATTTTAACCGACAGAATTATGAGAATGCCAAACTGAAAATATTAGTCAGACGTATTTTTGAAATTCGACATATAATTGTCGATACAGAATCAGATGCATTGTTATTGGAGAACAGTCTGATAAAAAAATACCAACCCAGATATAATATCAATTTAAAGGATGATAAAACCTTTCCCTGGATATGTATTAAGAATGAAGATTTCCCTCGTGTTTTTACTACCCGAACAAGAATTAATGACGGATCTGTATATTTTGGGCCCTATACTTCAGCCTTTACAGTACGCACTTTATTAGAATTAATACGCGAAATTTATCCTCTTAGAACCTGTAAGCTTAAATTGACAGAGGAAAATATTTCTGAAAATAAATTCAAAGTCTGCCTTGAATACCACCTGGGTAACTGTAAGGGGCCGTGTGTTGGATTACAAAACCACAATGATTATCAAGCTTCAATAGACCAAATAAAAAGTATATTGAAAGGAGGGATGTCGGATGTAATAAATCACCTGAAAGTTCAAATGCAAGAATTTTCAAAAAACTTCCAATATGAAGAAGCCGGTAAAGTAAAGGAAAAAATTCGTTCTCTCGAGAAATTCCAGCTTAAATCAACGGTTGTAAATCCTAAAATTGATAATCTCGAAGTGTTTTCAATCGTTCAGGATGAGAAAAATGCTTACGTTAACTACTTAAAAGTTAAACACGGAAGTATCGTACAGGCACAAAATGTTGAGATTGTAAAAAAACTTGAGGAGACAAAAGAAGATCTTTTGAGTTTTGTTATTCTTGATATAAGAGACAGTTTAAAAAGCGACTCTCCTGAAATTATTTTGCCGTTTATTCTTCATTTACCTGGAATCAATGCAAGGATAAAAGTGCCCGAAAAGGGAGATAAAGTGAAATTGCTGGAATTGTCTTTAAGAAATGCAAAGTATTTTATGCTGGACAAAAAGAAACAGGCAATGGTTCAAAATCCAATTAAAGCACTTGACAGAAAATTGGAAACTATGAAGAGCGACCTTCACCTAAGTCAGAATCCGGTTCATATCGAGTGCTTTGATAATTCCAATATACAGGGAACAAATCCAGTGGCAGCTTGTGTGGTATTCAAAAACCTTAAACCAGCTAAAAAGGATTATAGGCATTATAATATCAAAACGGTTGTGGGAGCCGATGATTTTGGATCCATGAAAGAGGTTATATACAGAAGGTATAAACGATTGCTCGAAGAAAACGAAACATTACCACAACTAATAGTGGTAGATGGAGGGAAGGGACAGTTGAGCTCGGCTGTTTCGAGCCTGGAAAAGCTTAATCTTCGGGACAAAATTGCAATTATCGGGATTGCCAAGCGCCTGGAGGAAATCTATTTTCCAGGAGATTCTGTACCCTTATATCTTGATAAAAATTCTGAATCCTTAAAAGTGATTCAGGCATTGCGAAATGAAGCACACAGATTTGGTATTAATTTTCACAGACAAAAGAGATCCGGGTCAATGATTTCATCAGAGCTCGAAACAATTTCCGGAATAGGTGATAAAACTATAGAAATTTTAATTGCAAAGTTCGGATCGGTGGAATCATTGAAAAAAGCAAGGTATTCGGAAGTTGTTTCAACTATTGGTGAAAAAAAGGCAAATTTGATGTGGAAGAGCTTTAATCTAAAAACCACATGAAAGCCCTTAATCAATTGAAAAACAGAATAATATAAGGGCAAAAACTAAATGTAAGCCTTTCTGAGCAACATATTTAAAATAATCAGGGGTGCAGGGAGGGAATTTTCAAATCTCAGGCCTCTAAACTTTCCTTTTTATGGTATAATTCACAAGTTCTGTCAATGCATACTTAGACTCGTTATCAGGAAAGTTTTTAAGGATGTCAAGTGCCCTGTTTTTATATTCAATCATTTTTTCTTCCGCGTACTCTAATCCCTTATATTTATTTACAAATTGAAAAATCTCCTCAATACGTTTTTTGTTTTTGTTGTCTCTTCTGATAATGTAAATAATATGCCTGCGTTCTTGTTTTGTACAATTTTGAAGTGAATATATTAAAGGAAGGGTCATTTTCTTTTCTTTGATATCATTTCCAACAGGCTTTCCGATTTTCCCTTGTTTTTCATAATCAAATAAATCATCTTTAATTTGAAAAGCACAGCCTAAATCATATCCAAAATTCCTCATTAATTCAACGTCCTCCTCAGATCCCCCTGAGGCTTTAGCTCCGGTAGCTGTACAGGCAGCAATTAAAGCCGCTGTTTTTTTACGAATAACTTCAAAATACTCATCCATGCTTATATCCAGCTTTCTGGATTTTCGAATTTGTAGTAATTCCCCCTCCACCATCTCTCTAACTGCCTCAGAGGCAATGCCTAACAACTCATATTCTTTTTTTTCCACCGCCAGCAATAAGCCTTGTGAAAGAAGAAAGTCTCCCACAAGGACAGCAACTTTGGAGCCCCAGATTGCTTTTAATGAAAAATAGCCCCTTCTTTCATATGCCTCATCTACAACATCATCGTGCACCAGACTGGCGGTATGAAGAAGCTCGATTAAAGAGGCCGCAGTATAGCTTGATTTGTTAACGCCTCCAATCATGGCCGAACTTAGTAAAACTAATGTAGGCCTGATTTGCTTACCCTTTCTTCTTAATATATAGTTTGTAATACTGGCAAGAAAGGGAACCTTGCTTTGAATGGATTCTTTGAAATGAAGCTCGAATGCCTTCAACTCCTTTTCAATAGGCTTCTGTATAATTTTAAGTTCACTCATAGATTGTACATAACGGGCTAAAGTTAACATTAGTTTACAAAAACTAATAACAATTAAAAGACATAAATGATGCACGCGGTGTTCAGTAAATAAATATATGATTAAAATCATTTTTGTATAATGAGATATTCATATATTTGCATTTATAAATTAGTTTAGTTTTAGAATAATTGAAATTGGCAGGATTACATTTGAATTTATTATAACCAGAATATTAAATTTCAAATTAAAATCAATTTTATTTTCCCAGCTTTTGAAAAATTTTACGATATAATTAATGAAAATATCTGATTTGAATACCGGTCAGCTTGAAAAAGCCGCGTCAATGCTAAAAGCAATGGCCCATCCAATGCGTATAGCCATTTTAAATTTTCTTGAAAATGGAGATAAATTAACAGTGACAGAAATACATGAGCTTCTCAAAATTGAGCAATCAACAACATCACATCACCTAGGCATACTTAAAGACAAGGGAATCCTTAGCTCAAAAAGAGACGGAAAAAATACCTATTACTTTCTTAAACACAACGACATCAGCCATATCGTTGAATGTATTGGAAAGTGCGCGTGCCATTAATAGCGTATAATTTTCATATACAGGTTTATTAATGTTAATGGCATGTAAACCAAGGTGTTTTCTTTTTTCAAAGCTTGGAATGAACATGTGTTTTGAGCGGTTGTTTTCTTAGAAAGATTTATATAATGACAAAGATTAGGGTAACAAAGGAATTCGATTTCGAGATGGCTCACGCTCTCAAAAATTATGACGGTTTATGCAGAAACATTCACGGCCATTCATATCATTTGTCAGTTTGTATCATTGGTGAGGTATTAGAGGATGAAACGAATCCAAAAAACGGTATGGTTGCCGATTTTGGAGACATTAAAAAAATGGTTAACACCCACATAGTCAAAAAGTTAGACCACAGCCTTATCCTGCCGGGGAGCGAAGCCGAACAAGGAATAGATACCCAAAACCCAATGTTTGGACGCTTAATAATGGTAAATTTTCAGCCTAGCTGTGAAAATCTATTGATTTATATTTCCGGAGAACTTAAAAAAGTACTACCCGCTCACCTTAGCCTTCATTCTCTTATATTGAGGGAGACCGGCAACAGCTATGCAGAATGGTTCGCCAGCGATAACCCATAATTATTATGCCTGAAAAACAAAAGATTTTTTTTCTCGACGCTTATGCCTTAATTTTTAGGTCTTATTATGCCTTCATATCAAACCCGATGAAGAATTCCAGAGGACTTAACACCTCTACTGTATTTGGATTTGTGTTGAGTCTTGATGAGTTATTAAGAAAGGAAAACCCTGATTTTATTGGTGTGGTATTCGATCCCCCGGGACCCACTTTCCGGAACGATATGTTCCCGGACTATAAAGCCAACCGTGAGGCAACACCGGAAGATATAAAACTAGCTGTTCCTTGGATAAAAAAAATTCTTCAGGCATATAATATTCCTTCTGTGGAATTATCCGGTTTTGAGGCTGATGATGTGATTGGAACCCTTGCCAGAAAAGCAGAAAAGGAGAACCTTCAGGTTTATATGATGACCCCGGACAAAGATTTTGCTCAACTTGTAAGCGAAAATATATTTATGTATAAACCGGCAAGAATGGGAAACGGAGCCGAAATTCTTGGTGTAAAGGAAGTTTGCGAAAAATTTGAAATAGAAACCCCTTTGCAGGTAATCGATATTTTAGGTCTTTGGGGCGATTCTGCCGACAACGTTCCGGGAGTCCCTGGTATAGGTGAAAAAACAGCAAAAAAGCTTATCTCGGAATACAAAAGTATTGAAAACGTACTTGAAAATATAGAGGACTTTAAAGGAAAGCAAAAGGAAAACCTTTTAAATTTTAAAGAACAAGCATTACTGTCGAAAAAACTGGTTACAATAGAACAAAATGTCGCCATAGATTTCAACAAGCAATCATTTGAAAAAGAAGAAATAAATGTAAATGCATTAGCAGAAATATTTGACGAATTGGAGTTCAAAACCCTCAAAAATAAAATTCTGGGTCAAAAACCCGAAGAGTCCCCTATTAAGGAAGGCCATCAAGGGAATCTATTTGGAACAGATACAACAGCAAATGAAATACCCTATTCAAATAATTATAAAAGCATTGAAACCGAGGAGAAAAAATATAATCTGATCGAATCAAAAGAGGATTTACTTGCCTTGTGTGATGAAATTAAGCAAATAAAAGCCTTTTGTTTTGATACAGAAACAACAGGTCTGGATCCTCACGACGCAATCCTTGTGGGATTAGCTATATCATTTTCAGCTCATCGTGCTTTTTATATTCCCGCAAAAGAAAACATAAAATCTACCACAGAATTTCTTCAACCCATAGCACAACTATTAGCCGACGAAAACATTCTTAAGGTTGGGCAAAATTTAAAATATGATATCAGAGTACTTAAAAAGTATTCCATGGAATGTTCGGGTGAGATTTTTGATACCATGGTCGCACATTATTTATTGCAACCCGAGAGAAGACACGGACTCAATGTATTAGCTGAGGAATACCTTAATTATACACCGGTAAAAATTGAAAAGCTTATAGGAGAAAAGGGTAAAGCTCAAAGGACAATGGATACCGTTCCTGTTGATATTGTTAAGGACTATGCATGTGAAGACGCCGACCTTACCTGGCAGCTGTTCGAAATATTTTCCCCTGAACTGGAAAGGAATATGCTTTCAGAACTGGCCATGCAAACGGAGATGCCATTGGTATATGTTCTTGCAGAAATGGAACATAATGGGGTACACATTAATACTCAATCGCTAAAAGAATACGCCCTGGACCTTAACGCTGAGGCAATTAATCTCGAAAGCAAAATATATGAATTAGCCGGAGAGCGTTTTAATATTTCTTCTCCAAAGCAGCTTGGGGAGATACTCTTCGACAAGCTTAAAATCTCCGATAACGCAAAAAAAACAAAAACAAAACAATACTCTACAGGCGAAGACATCCTTTCAGATCTGGCAGATAAGCACGAGATTGTTAATATAGTATTAGAATTCAGATCGGTTAAAAAATTATTATCCACCTATATAGAAGCCTTACCTAAACTAATAAGTAAGCATACAAAGAGATTGCACACTTCTTATAATCAAACTCTTGTTGCCACCGGTCGGCTGAGCTCAAACAATCCAAATTTGCAAAATATACCCATACGCGAGGAGAGAGGCCGGGAAATAAGAAAGTCATTTATTCCTCAGGATGAGGATCATTTATTAATTGCCGCCGACTATTCTCAAATAGAACTGAGACTTATGGCACATCTAAGTCGCGATGAGAATATGATAGCCTCTTTTAACAGGGGCGAAGATATTCATACGGCTACGGCAGCTAAAATTTATGGGATTGAAGAAAGTGATGTCAGCAGAGAAATGAGATCGCAAGCTAAAACAGCTAATTTTGGGATTATTTACGGAATATCGGCATTTGGCCTTGCCCAACGGCTAAAAATTAAAAGAACAGACGCAAAAGAGCTAATAGACGGTTATTTCAGGTCTTTCCCTGCTGTAAAGGAATATATGGATGAAAGCATCAGAAAGGCAACGGAAGAAGGTTGCGTTTATACCATCCTGGGAAGAAAACGTTTTTTGCCCGATATTCTTTCCCGAAATTCGGTGGTGAGGGGAGTGGCAGAAAGGAATGCAATTAATGCCCCGATTCAAGGTTCAGCTGCAGATATTATCAAAATAGCCATGGTTAATATCTTTAGAAGGATGAAAAAAGAGAAGCTAAAATCAAAAATGATCCTGCAGGTTCATGATGAATTGGTTTTTGAAGTGAAAAAAAGCGAAGAAAGTGTGATGAAATCTCTTATTCGTGAAGAAATGGAATCGGCATATAAACTGTCCGTTCCTTTAACGGTGGATATGGGAACCGGATCAAACTGGCTGGAAGCCCATTAAAAGTTATAAAAACAGATAAACAAATGAGAATAAAACTTTCCGGAATAGCAGCCGAAATCCTTAAAACCAATAGTATTGACTATTCAGATTCAAGAGAGGTGAAAACGCTTTTAGAAAGTATACAATCTAAATCTGAAATTCTCCGTAAAGCTAAAATTTATGTATCCATAAATGGAGAGCTTGCTTCCAATGAACAAAGCTTTGGAGAAAAGGATAAAGTATTGGTTTTCAACCCATTTACAGGAGGTTAGATTCCCGATAAAATTTCTTTTAACTCATTATCCTTGCTTAATAACTTCAGACTTTTTTCTATCGTTTTATCATCATCAACAGATAGTTTTATACGTCCCTTCTGGAAATAATACCTGCTGATTATTTCCTCATTTAAAAAAGAAACAATCTCGGTTTTAAAAATATCCAGATCCTTATCATTATCGTGCTTTAACTTTTCTCTGAGAGCAAGTATTTCAGCTTCTGCTTCGGTATAAAATTTTTCTGACTTCGCTACCTTAATTAAATCGTTTAATTTACCTTCGCTCTGTGTTTGATAATCAAACCCCTTACTAATTACAAATTTCTTGAATTTCTCATAATCAGATTCGCTGATTGCAAAGCCTTCTAATTTAGGTTCAACAGGATTTTTAACTACATAGTCTGTAGCGAAATCAAAAAACATGTTATTAATGTACAATTGTATACTTAACTGACTTAATTCCTCTGATGTATCAACCAGATCAGGCTGTACCCCGCCACCATCAAATACCACCCTTCCGTTCTTGGTGGTGTATTTTGAAATCAATGAGTCGGGTATATGACCCACGCTTCCGTCTTCATTACGATTGCTGTAGTCGAGTGCCTGAATACACCTTCCGCTTGGTATGTAATACTTGGCGGTGGTAACCTTTAACTGACCGTTGTATTTTAATTCCCGGGTAGTTTGAACCAAACCCTTGCCAAATGTTCTTTGTCCGACAATAAATGCCCTGTCTAGATCTTGCAATGCCCCGGAAACAATTTCAGAGGCCGATGCCGATGCTCTGTTGACCAATACAATTATTGGGATTTCTGTGTCAAGAGGTTCTGACTGAGTTCGGTATTCCTGATCCCACTGCTTAACCTTTCCACGTGTGCTCACAATAAGCTCACCTTTTGGAACAAACAGGTTGCAAATTCTGACAGCTTCTATTAACAGCCCGCCGGGATTACCTCTTAAATCAAGGATTAATTTTTCAGCCCCCTCACTTTTAAGTTTTACAAAAGCATTTTCAACCTCCCTGGAAGCTCCTAAAGTAAAATTGGAAAGCATAATATAGCCCGTTTTTTCTGCTAACATTCCACTGTAAGAAACATTATCAATTTGAATTTCCTTTCGTATCAAAGTGATCTTTTCCTGCTTTTTACTACCGGGTTTTTGAATTACTAAGCGCACTTCGGTATTCGGATCTCCTTTAAGTTTTTCGCTTATAATTGAAAGTTCCTGACCTTTGGTTGAATAATTATCGACCGAAATAATTAAATCGCCAGCCCGAAGACCTGATAACGCAGATGGTGAACCTTCATATGGTTCAGCAATCATAACATAATCCCCGCTTTTTCGAATTAATGAACCAATACCACCATACTTTCCTGTGGTCATAAAACTAAAATCATCCATTTTCGATTCCGGAATATAAACAGTGTAAGGATCTAAAGATTCAAGCATTGAGTTAATGCCGGTTTCGATTAATTTTTCAGGATCAGTATCATCCACATAAAATAAGTTCACTTCTCTGAATAAGGAATAGAATACATCCAGGTTTTTGATAATATTAAAATCTTTGTCAGAAATTTTTTCAAATCCCCAAAAGCTGAAGCCAATAATAATTATCCCCGCCAGCACAAGGCCTTTATTTTTAAATAGTTTCATTTTCTTAAATTTCAAATTTTTCCCTTGAGGGAATATAAAAAAAGGACTTTTCAAACAAGTTTCCCGTAAACCGGAACAGGACAAATGAATGAATTACAAAAATAAGTATAAAAAAGACGAAGTGGGATTTTTTTAAGCTTTATTAACAAGAGCTCATATAATGAAAATGAAAATGTCAGGATAAGTATTTTGACATAATGGAAATAAGTTCATTTTTTCGTATAGGTTTGGTCAGAAAATCATTGCAGCCAGCAGCAAAACTTCTATCACGGTCATCACCCAATGTGAAAGCCGTTTGAGCAATAATCGGAACTAAAGGTTGAAGCACCCTGATCTCTTTTGTGGCCTCAAAACCATTCATTATGGGCATCTTAATATCCATTAATATCAGGTCGAAAGTTTCATTATTTTCTTTTATTCTATCAACGGCTTGCTGGCCATTCCAAACATGAATAACTTTCGCACTTGTAACAGAGAGCAATGTTTCGATAAACAAATAATTAATTTCCTCGTCCTCTACAATTAATATAGATCGTCCGGACCAGTCAATATTTAATATGTTTTCGCTTGTCATTTATGAATGAATATGGTTCGTTCTACGCAAAAAAAAATAAAAGGTTATGAAATTAATTTCAAAAGCTGAATTTATATCGTAAAAAGCAAAAATACATATCCGTACTCGTATTTGATTGAGTAAAATCTCCATGAAAAACCTGAGAAATAATACTTAATTCCATATTGTCCTTTAATGAATACGACAAGGTTGGTCCAATGTAAAATCCATTTAAATCAGGGAAATACATCCCTGCAAACGAAAGATTAAGCAAGGGGGTAATAGGATAGGAAAGTTGGGCAAACCAACTCCATTTGCTAAAAGATAAATTCTTAACCGTCAATGGCCCCTGATAATATTCCATAAACCCGGAAAGATTAAAATTCTCCGGCAATAGGGAATATAAACCCTCTGTTTGAATATAAAGTGAGTTGTGAAATGTGTAATCCAATGATATTGAGGAATAAAAAACACCACTTGTATCACTAAAATTTCTTTTTGGCTGAAAATAACTCATTTCTCCCCGAAATCCGGCACCGAATATATCACCAGACCAACCCAGTCCGGCCAAATAGTCCTCCTCAGCCAGCAGCCCTGCTAAAACCTGAAAATCATACCCCAAGGTATTAAACCGGTAATATCCCGCCATAGTCAACTTTTTCTCATGATCGAGTTTGGCTGCGAGCTCAAGGCTGGAGGAATAATTTGTATAATATTGAATCCTTACCGCATCGCTCCCGGGCTTTTCAGGGTAATCAAAATCGAAAAAGTTCTGCACATTAAAAATGTCATTTGGATTCCAGACAAAAGTCTGACCCCAGTTGATTCGCTGACGACCAAGGGTAAAAACAAAGTCCTTCAGATTATATTGAAAGTATGCCCTGTCTATAGCCGTGTTAATGAAATAAGAGTTTCCCTCGAGTATATTTACCGATAAATCCAGCAAGGATTGTTCCCGATCAATCGATTCTGCATAGCCATCGAAAAGCTGGATACTTTGTCCGTACATAAATCGATTTCTGAATTGTAGCACACCCGTAAAATTTTCATATGGAAACCAGGACAGATTCATCCTGTTATGAAAAAGATTATCACTTATCCAATTCTGTTCTTCATCCAGCACCATAACAGATTGCATATTTGACAAATAGCCACTAAACTCCCATTTAGAACTGTCTGATTGAGAGTAAGTACTTTCCATCAGAAAAAATAAAACCACCGGTATTACGAATAACCGCATATTTTAAGCTTTGCTATTTATTAATATCTGATATAATCTTTCCGTCTTCAATGGTGATTACCCTTCTCGCTTTGTTTACAACCCGCTGGTCGTGAGTGGAGAAAATGAAAGTGGTTCCCTCTTCTTTATTTAGCTTTTCCATGATATCCAGCAAATTCTCAGTCGATTTTGAATCGAGATTTGCCGTTGGTTCATCAGCCAAAACGAACTTTGGATTTGAAGCTAATGCTCTGGCTACCGCAACCCTTTGCTGTTGTCCTCCCGACATTTTTGCCGGACGACTTTCCATTCTGTCTTCCAGACCCACAGCAGCAAGTAACTCTCGGGTTCTCTTATCCCTGTCCTTTTTCGACCTTCCCTGCAAATGCATAATAAATTCTACATTTTCTTTTGCTGTTAAAACAGGAATTAAATTATAAGCCTGGAATACAAATCCAATATTTTTCATTCTGAAATCAATAAGCTTAGACGATTTTAATTTTCCCAGAGAAGTTCCGTTTATGCTTACCTCTCCTGAAGTAGGACTGTCTAAGCCCCCAAGTAAATTCAGTAAAGTGGTTTTACCCGAACCTGACGGACCAACAATGGCAGCAAATTCGCCCTGTTCAAAGCTTAGATCTACCCCATTTACAGCCCGAACCTCTACTTCGGTTTCGTTGTAGATTTTATACAGATTTTTGATTTCGATTATTTTCATGATTTTTAAATTTTATAAACAGTCTTTATTGTCCATCTCTTTTTCTTTTTATTGCAGATTGAGCCTAACTTTAAGTACTTAAGGCATTTTAAGTACTATAGACACTTCCCCTCCCTAATTATCAGATCTTAAGGCTTCTGCCGGATTCAGTTTTAGGGCTTTTATTGCCGGATAAACCGAAGCTAAAACGCCCGTTAGTATAACCATTATAGCAATGGTAAAAATCATTTCTGGTGAAATATCAGTATACACAATGGTATTATACCCCAGAGCTTCAAGCCCCTCTTTGTATAAACCTGAAAAATCTAAACCATGTGTGGTGAAAAATGCCGAAATACCGGCACCTAAAACCAGTCCAATAACCCCTCCGGTTAAACTCAGAAAAACAGTTTCTAACATAATCATTGAAAAGACCCGGCGTTTATTCATCCCAATCGACATCAACATACCCAGTTCTTTAACCCGTTCTAAAACTACCATTAACATAGTGTTTACTATGCCAAATCCCAGAGCAAGAAGTATGATAAAAATGAAGATGTACATATAAAAATCCATCGTCTCTGTCATATATTTCAATTCAGGCAAAATTTCAATCCATTCCATAACACTTAGTTCAGCATTCTCTTTTTTTAATTCCAGGGCAAGCTCTGTCGAAGCCTCTTTGTCATTCAATAAAAGGGCTATTTCATGAGCCGACCCTTCCGGAAGCTTTGTCATAGAAATTAGATCTGAATAGTTTACAAAGGCCGTGGCTTCATCAAAAGGAGTGGAAAGGGTTTTGAAAATTCCAACAACTCTAAATTGAAAATATATAGGCTGAGAGTTAATATCAACCAGACCAACCACCAGTTTCGACCCCGATTTAACATCAAGTTTTTCAGCCAGAGCACTTCCAATAACAATAGGCCGGCTACGTTTTAATGGCTCCAGATAGTTACCCTCAATAAGCTTATCCTTAATGTTGGTTACTTGCGATTCCTGTTCGGGCTCAATGCCAAACAACCTGATTCCGCTTCCCTTTTCCGCAGAACTGATAATTGAATTAACAATAATTCTTCTTGAAACTGCTATTGCTGAAGGCTTTGAAAGAATATTCAATCTTAATTCTTCCGAATTTGTAAAGTAGTTTTCTAAATCATTAACATTTACATATTCCGGTGTGTGGATCTGAATATGAGAGGTTTCGGTTTTAATTGCAGAGTCTACCCGTTGTTTGGCCATACCCTTCATAAAAGCCATTGAAAAAACTCCTGCTAATACCCCAAGACTTACAGCCGTGATAACCACGCCGCTTCTCGTTTTATTTCTCCAAACATTTTTCCATGAAACAGACCAGATCATAATATTATATTTTGGTGAATTTAATCTCTTAAGTATTTAATTACATTCAATTTAGACACATTAATTAATGGGTAAATTGAAATGAAAAGAGTAATGATAAAAACAAGGACAACCTGATTTAAAAAGACTTCAGGAGCAGCAGAAAACATTAAGAGGGGTTCAATTCCCATAGAAATCATCACTTCACCGGCATCTCCGGTAATAGGTGCCGGGTTGTGCAAGAAATAAATAATGATTGGAATACTTGCCAGGAGACCGGAAACCACCCCAATTAAGCCCATATATATAGTTTCAAAAAACAAAATAGAAGCTAGTTTGTATTTTTGCATGCCCACAGCCACCATTAAACCCAGTTCTTTTCTCCTTTCCGACATCATCATCATTATTGTTCCAAGTATTCCAAAACCAATGATCATAAAAAGTATTGCTTTCATTATTACCCCTCCGGCCCGATCACTTTCTACCATTTGAACAAGCTCTGGCTGCATTTCATCCCACGACATGGAAGCATATGGTGATCCCAGTTTGGATTTCAGTTCTTTGAGTACAGGTTGAACCCGGGAATAGTCTTCAACCATAATATTAAGTGAGGTGAGCTTTCCTTCACAGGAATAGTAGTGCTGAGCTGACTTAAGATCAAGGTAGGCATAGCTTTTATTGAGCTCCGGATTCGGGAAATTCAGAATACCGCGAACAACAAATAATTCCGCAGCTGTATTGCCAAAGTATCCCTGACTTAATAAGGCTACAGAGTCGTTTAATTCAAGTCCCAAATTTTCAGCTAGCTTTGAGGCAAGTAAAATAGTATTATTTCCATCAAAATATTCTCCCTCAACAAGTCTGCTTTTTAAATTGGTTAAGGCATTCTCTTTCTCAGGATCTACCCCCATAACCAAAACGGCTTGTGTTTTTTCTTCGGAAGAAGCTAAAGCGAAGGACTCCAGACGGGGAGTATAGCTTACAATGCCCTCTGTGCTTTCCAAGGTCGTGTATAAACTGTCATTTGCGTCGAAAGAATAATATAATGTTTTGTTTTCCCAGTATTCTTCCTCATGTATCTGAATGTAACCGGAGTAAAACTTTACCACATTATCGATCATATTTGCGTAAGAACCTTCCTGCATCGAACTCATAACGGTCGACATTAAAACGCCGAAAAATATAGAAGCAACAGTAATTAGCGTTCTCCTTTTGTTTCGCCAAAGATTCCTCCAGGCCATGATATAATTTTTCATTACTCTCTTATTTATTAGAACAAAAACCGCTATTATCTAATCTTTTTCATGTTCTGAATGGAAAAGAAAGACTCCTCGATGTCGATGTTAAATTTAATATTAACGAACTCCATTTCAGTATAATGATCTTCCTTGTCTACAGGAACAATAGTAAACTTTGTGGGAATGGTCCGGTCTCCTACATTTTTAATGTTTGAAAGCGTTTCAATATTCACCAGAAAATCGTCTTCATCATAATATTCATTTTTAAGAGCAAAATATTTAGTTTTGGAAACCCACGAGTATATTTTCCCCCAAACAACCGGAGCGTCTTCATGAGGAATAAGTTCAATTATATAGCATTCAAGCCCTTCCAGGATTTCCTCACCCACTATTTTATGATCATAATCTTTAATTACCGACGATTCGTTCACCAGATCGTCGTTGGTCATATCAGACCCCATCCACGATTGCATCATCATGGAGGGCGGGATTTTAATGGTTCTGTCTATAGAAGGAAGCCAATTCCACATTTCGTTATTTCGTTTTAAAAATACCTGTCCCTTTTCTTTTGCAGGTGAAATAATATAAATTAATGAAAAGTCATTTCCTTTCGACCAGGACTTCATAGTTAAGCTGCGGTCCCATTTAGGCCGATGGATTTTCATGCTTATTTCAGCATAGTTTGAATTGCCCTGCAATAGCTCATCGGCCTTCCTGATAATTTCTGTGGCGCTCATTTCCTGCGCATTAGCGCTAAAACAACCAAGTATTAACAGACTGAATAATGAATAGATCTTCATGTGTTTACTTTTTATTTTTTGCAATAAATGTCAATCAGTTTCTTTTTCACAGCCTCTAATGGAAAAAGTTCCGGATTAAAAATATAATTAATGTATATTCCATCCAGCAAGCTGCCAAGTATAATCGCTTCGGCCTCAGGATCATCAGAGCCTCTTTTTTTGAAATAATCAGTCAGCATGGAAATCATTAATTTGTAAATGGAGTAAAATTTATCTTTAACGATTTCAAAAACCTCGGCCTGGGGCAAAAGAGAAAAATATAAAATCCAGAAGCGACTGTGAGTTTGTAATATTTCAAAGCTCTCGTTTATCATAAAAGCCATTTCATCCCGGGTAACCTGTCCGTCCTGATTTGGATCCATCATTTGCATTGCCTGATTCATTCCTTGAGTAATAATTTCATTCAACAAATCTTCCTTGCTTTCATAATAATTATACAAAAGTCCTTTGGAAATTCCCGCCTTTTTGGCAATCATACTGATAGAGGTTGAATGATAACCCTTTTTAGCAAAAAGTTCCAAAGCCACCTCCTGTATCAGAGCCTTTTTTGACAGGCGTATTTCCTCAAATTGTTTTTCTGTTCTGGGTGACATAATTATTATTATTGACTGAACGATTGGTCAAATATAAACTATTTAGAAGGCAATGTCAAGAAAAAATAAATTTTTTTGTAACTTATCCTCGCCTTAGACGTCATAATATTGAAAATCGCTGTAAAAGAATGACAATTAAAGATTATAATCGTGCAGTAGACGAATTTTCTGACGGTGTGTATCGATTCATCCTTAAGAATTTGCGTGATGAGGATCGAAGCCATGATATCGTGCAGGATACCTATGAGAAATTGTGGACTAAATTGTCAAATGTTGATGGAAGAAAGGTAAAATCGTATTTATTTTCAACCGCGTATCATACCATGATTGATGTTATCAGAAAAGAAAAAAGAATGGGTGATTTTAAGGAAGTAAGGCAGGAAGAATATTCACATTCAGATCATTATAGCGATTTGAATGAAATACTGCAAAAGGCACTGGATCTTCTTCCTGAAAAACAAAAATCGGTTGTAATGTTGAGGGATTATGAAGGGTATTCTTATCAGGAAATAGCGGAAATTACAGATTTATCGGAATCACAAGTAAAGGTTTATATATACAGAGCTCGTTTATTTTTAAAGAATTATATAGGAAATCCTGAACGGGTTATTTAAGCGAAGAAAATATAATAAAAATGAAAATCTCAAGAAATAATTACGAAGAATATTTCATCGATTACCTCGATGGAAACCTTAGTGATTTTCAGATTCAGGAGCTTGAAACACTGTTAATGAATAATGAAGACCTAAGGGAAGAACTCGAAGGTATGGAAAAGATTTTTCTTAAATCGGATAGCACAAGTTTTAGACTAAAAGAAAATTTAAAACAACCAGACCTCAGCAATTCGGTTAATGAAAGTAATTATGAATTTTACTGTATTGCTGAGATAGAAGGGGACTTAAGTGCAGAACAAACAAAGGAGCTAAATGAGTTTCTCATTCTTGATTCAAAAAGGGAACAAACCCGGAACCTTTTCCAAAAGACCAAATTAAGCCCCCCGGCAAATATTAACTTCAAAAATAAGGCGAATTTAAAAAGAAATGTTTTTACCATTCGAAAAATCGCCGTCTACAGGAGTTTATCGATTGCAGCGGGTATTATTTTGTTATTGGCCTTGTTTTTTACATTTATTGAAAAGGACGTTGAAAGCGTTCTTGTTGCGGGACTAGAAACCGTGGAGGAATCCACAGATACAATGGCTGTGAAAACAGTTGAACCCATTATATCAACTAAACCCGCCACTGAAGAAAAAATTAAAACAGAAGCAGATAAAATTAAAACCAAAAGCTCAGTTATTAGTTTTAAAGTGGAAACACCGATTGCTTCAGCAGAAACACAGAGCAAGGATATTGTCAATAATCAGGAGAACGAACAGCAAGAAATAGCCATTGCACCTGTAAACATTGATATAACAGCCGTTTTGGAGCCAATGCTTCTGGTGGAAAACCCTTCGGATAAAATAGAGCCGGAAAAATTAAAAATTGCCAAACTGACAGACAAAAAGAATACAGATGAATATTTGACTATCCAGGAACTGGCTAAGAAGAAGTATTATGAAAGTGTTTTTAAAGACGGTGAAAAAAAAGAAGGATTCTGGGGTGTTGCCAGTGCAGGGGTCTCCAAAATAAGCGAAAGAACCGGTTCAGAAATGTCATTAAACACCATCAAGGATGAAGAAGGAGAGAACAAAAAAGTATCTTTCAACTCACGGCTTTTGTCCTTTTCCACCCCCATAAACCGGGACTAAATCCAACATTTTAAGAATATTTATCTTCAGCTGTAACTTTTTACTGTGTCGGTTCGTCACATTAACAGATTACAGAAACAAATAGCGTTTAATTAATAAATCTTTTAAAAATGAAAAAGTTTACAACAACAATAGCGGCACTATTTGTAGCGGCGCTGTTAATAGCACAAACAGGACCAACTAAATACGGTAAAGTTGAGGTTCTTGAAGAAGATGGAAAAACGACTGTTCAGGTAGGTGGTGAGGCAGAAGTGATTGACAGACAAGATACTACCAAAATTAAAATAGGGAAAAAGGGAGTAACTATAATAGAAAATGAAGAAGGCTCACCTACCGTTACCTGGGAAAATATTGAAGAAATTGAAGAGCCGGAAATTGATGGTGAAGATGATGGTGAAGATAATGGCGAAAAAAAAGATAAAAACACCAAATTCAAACCTCATTGGGCTGGATTTGAAATAGGTCTGAACAGTTATGTTAACGAGGACTTTTCCATGAATATTGAGCCGGGTTATATGGATCTGAATACCGGGAAATCCTGGAATTATAATATCAATTTTTTAGAGCAGGACATAAAATTAATTGGTGAAAAACTTGGACTGGTAACCGGACTCGGGTTTGAAATTAGTAACTACCATTTTGACGAGGGAAATGTAATAACAGAAGTTAATGGCGTTATTGAAAGACTTGATCCCCCAACACAAGCCGATAAAGCACGCCTTCAAACGGTATTTTTAAACGCTCCTCTCTTATTGGAATTCCAGGTTCCCGCAGGTAAAAAAGAGAAGTTCTTCATTTCTGCAGGTGTAATAGGTGGTGTAAAATTATCTTCCAAAACAAAACTCGTATATTATGAAAATGGCGAGAAAAATAAGGAAAAGGCAAAAGACGACTTTAATATAAACCCTCTTCGCTATGGATTTACCGGAAGAATTGGCTATAAAGCGTTAAAACTATATGCTAATTTTTATCCACAACCATTGTTTAAAGAAGGTGGTGGTCCCGTTGATGGTGAAAACCTCTATCCCTTCTCTGTAGGATTATCTATTCTTAAATTCTAAATCACCCCACATATATTATCCGGAAGCCGTCTCAAAAGCAATTTTGAGGCGGCTTTCACATTTTCAAGTCTGCAGTTCCAAAGATTTTTATTAAAAGGGTTTATAACAGCCTAACCACTTTTCTCTATCCTTCAATACCATTTATTATCTTTGCAGATATTAAAACCTGAGAGTCATGTTAAACGATACCGAAAAACGGAGGTATAACCGACATATAATGCTGCCTGAAGTAGGGGAAGAGGGACAGTTGAAATTAAAAAATGCTAAAGTTCTGGTAGTCGGTACCGGAGGCCTTGGATCTCCCGTATTACAATATCTTACTGCGGCCGGAGTGGGAGAAATTTCCATTATGGACGATGATACTGTTAGCGAAGATAACCTTCATAGACAAATTCTCTACGGGAGTCACGATTTGGGTAAACTCAAAACAATTATTGCAAAGCAGAGACTGGAAGTGTTAAACCGAATGGTAAAACATAGTGTAATTAATATCCGGCTTCAAAGAAATAATGCCATTCAGTTTATTCAGAATTTTGATCTGGTAATCGATGCCACCGATAACTTTTCGACGCGGTTTCTTATAAACGATGCCTGCTTAATCCTTAAAAAACCATGGATTTACGGATCTGTATTTAAATATGAAGGTCAGGTTTCAGTGTTTAATTATAAGGGAGGACCAAGCATTCGTTGTATTTTCGATGATTTAATCGATAAAGAAAACTTAAGCGACCCATCCAAAACAGGACTGTTTGGAATTTTACCGGGAATAATTGGCTCTTTTCAGGGAGCTGAGGCAATAAAAATTATTACCGGAATTGGCAGCATACTATCAGGTAAATTAATGCAATACAATATGTTAAGCAATGAGATAGATATTATTTCGTTTAAAGAAAACCCTGATAAAAAAACAATAAGCGAACTCGCAGAGAAGTATTAATCTCTGTATTTTTGACATCAAAAATTATTTAAATTCAAAAGAAATATTTCGTAATAAATCCGCGTTTTAAATTCTTGGAAAAAGCAAAAAATTAGTAACGATTCCTTAAAAATCGTATGGTAATCTGAAAATATAAATTTATAACATGAAACTCTTATTAATAAGCAACTCAACAAATGCCGGTGAGGCATATCTGGAATATCCCATGCCGCACATAAAAAATTTTTTAACAGCTAAAAGTATGTTGGCAGCATTTATACCGTATGCGGGAGTTAGCATTAATTACGAAGATTATACATCACGTGTCAGAGACCGTTTTGAAAGCATCGGGCATAAAGTTACTTCTGTGCACGAAGTCAGCGATCCCGCGGAATTAATTAAATCGGCCGATATTATAGTTGTGGGAGGTGGTAATACATGGCAATTGTTAAAAACAACACAGGAGCAGGGTTTAATAGAGCTTGTAAAATCTGAGGTTTTAAAAGGAAAGCCGTATATTGGGTGGAGTGCAGGTTCAAATATGACCTGCCCAACTATCAAAACCACAAACGATATGCCCGTGGTGGAACCTAAAAGTTTTAGTGCATTTAACCTGATCCCTTTTCAGATAAATCCACACTATTTAGACGCAAATCCTGATGGTCATGCCGGAGAAACCCGCGAAGCACGAATTGAAGAATTTATTGAGCTCAACAGGGAGATTTATGTTTTAGGTCTAAGGGAAGGCACCATGTTGCAAGTGGAAGAAGGAAGAATGGTTTTAATCGGTAGCCGGCCGGCACGTCTGTTTAAATACAATAACGATCCGGTGGAATATAAACCGGGAAGCGACTTGTCTTTTTTGTTAAAATAACGAAAGTTAATTTACCCTGGTAGTAAAAATGAAATACATAAGGACCCTCAGGAAGATAGTGTTTAACACTATTTGGATAGCTTTAACAGCGGGGATTCTGTTTGCAGTAACGGTAGCAATTCTTAGCAAAAAAAACGAGGCTAAAATTACTCAAATGGCTGTTGATCAAGTTAATCAGCAGCTTCAAACAAAAATAAGCGTCGATAATATCGAGATCTCGTTCTTCTCAAAAATTCCTTACCTGTCTGTCGTTTTTAAAAATGTGGTTGTTTGGTCCCCCGATAATTTTAACAGACGGGATTTTGATAATAATGAATGCGAAAAACTTTTGGTTGCGGAGAAAATTTACCTTCAATTTAATCTTTTTCAGGTATTGTTAAAAAATTATAATATCAGCAGGATATTAATAATTAATGGTGAGGCAAATTTTTTGGTTGATAACGAAGGTAAATCGAATTACAACATTTTTAAAGAGAAAGAGAAAAATGTAGAAAGCGAAATCCCTCAAATACAACTGCAAGCGGTTCGTATTAGTAACTTCCTGATAAATTATAACTCGAAAGCAAAAAACTTTCTTAGCGTTGCTGAAGTAAAAGACCTAAGCTTAAAAGGAAAGCTTATGCAAGAAGACTTTGCTGTGGCAAGTAATATTAGCCTGATTTTAAAAAAGGCCTCATACAAGGATATTTCATATGCTGAAAACTATAATGTGTCAATAAAAACCATTATGGAGGTCAAAAACAAAGTTGCCTATATTAACAAAGGATTGATTTCTGTAAACGACATTAATTTTTCAACATCGGGAGATGTTAATTTTAAGGAAGAACCGCTTTTAAATATTCAATTAACCGGACGAGGATTGAATATTAAGTCATTGATGAACCTGATTCCTCAGAATTTCAAAGAAAACTTTCCTCTGGATTTAAAAGGCAGAGCCGATATTGCCACCATGCTAAATGGTAAAATTTCTTCAATACAGAGCCCTGAAATAAAGTCCGTGTATCTCTTATCTGTTGACGGGTTTTCTTATAAAAACCTTTCTTTAAGTAACATACAGCTAAAGGGAAAACTATTTATTCCGGGATCATTAAGTCAGGGTAAATCATCCTTCAGTATTGAAAAGTATAGAATTAATGATGCGAATAATAAATTCGAAGGCAGCTTATATATCACAGATTTTTCTCACCCGGAGCTAAAGTTTAAACTTGGAGGCTATACCGAACTTCTATACATTAATAACTTTTTAGACTTTAAGTATTTGAAAGACCTTACAGGGATTATTCAGCCGGATATTTTAGTTGAAACTACTCTAAAAAATTTCCGGGAATTTAATCTTCAAAACATTTTAAATAGTCAGATTTCGGGGAGTGTTGGTTTAGTGAATACCGGTTTCGTTTTAGATGAGAATATCCGTATTAAGAACCTGAATGGCGATATAGGTTTTAACAGAAATAGCTGGCAGGGAGATTTAAGCTTGCTTTTTAATGAGAGCCAATCGCAAATAAAAGTAAAAGCCGATTATCTGTTGAATTATTTATTCGAAGAAAATCAAAGCTTATGGCTACAAGCCGATATACAATCAGAATTTCTGAACATAGATTGTTTTTCATCAGACACAGCACAAAATGAAGCGGGGGAGCAAAAAGGCTTCTTTCTGCCCGGAAATGTATATGCAAAACTTAATCTTGGCCTGGGGGAATTTGAATATGAAAAGTTTGTATTACATAACCTTAAAGCCAGACTCGACTATAAACCTTCCCAAATTGAAATTGTCGATTATTTCTCTGATGGGATGAACGGTAGCTTAGTTGGTTCCGCCTTGATACAACAAGACGAAAAAGGAACTTTTTTACTTGGAAGCAAAAGCAAATTAAATAACATAGATGTGAAAAATCTTTTCCGGAGCTTTGAAAACTTTGGACAGGATGTAATTAGGGATGAACACATTAAAGGGAGCTTATCGGGTGATGTTGAGTTTTTAATAAACGCCGACAGTATGCTGAAAATTGATGTGAACAGTATGAATATGAATGGTCAGTTTGTTCTGAATTCAGGAGAGCTTATAAACTTTGAACCGGCCCAGGAGCTTTCGCGCTATATTAATTTAGCCGAACTGGAACATATAAAATTCTCAACCATAACAAATACTATTTTAATACACGAACAGCTTATTACGATTCCCGAAATGGAGATAAAATCCTCTGCTTTCAATATAAATATTTCAGGAACACATAGTTTCAGCAATTATTTCGACTATAAAATAAAGGTTAACCTAAGTGAAATTCTTGCAGGAAAAGCAAGGAAATCCAAATTGGAAAATGAAGAACATTTCGAAGTTGAGGAAGACGGGCGCCGCTCAAGTTTATATTTGTCCGTTAAGGGCAATCCTGATGATTATAGCTTTAAATATGATAAAAAAGAAGCGGTTTTGAGTATAAGAAAAGACTTAAAGGAGGAAAAAAATACAATAAAGAAAATCCTTAACGAAGAATTTGGTTGGTTTAAAAGAGATAGCACCTCCATGGGTACCGTAAAGGAGAATAAAAAGGAGACTTTTATTCTCGATTGGGAAGAGCCTGCAGATAGCGTTGGCTTAAAAAAAATTAAGCGGGATATAAAAAACAAGCCTGTTGAAAAAGAAGAGGTTTTAAAATTTGAATGGGATGACGGATAGGCTATGGATTAACAAAAGCCGTTTTTTACAGAATGGAAAGCAACGAAATATGAGCTAATAGAGTCTTAATTGTGACAGAAACAAATAACATACAACTTTGAATATTTACGAAAAAAAACAGCGCTGGAAGCTATACTTGTTATTGGTAGCCTTTACCATTGGTGTGGGCTCGCTTCTATACACAAACCGATTGGTGAAAGACCTTGCCTATCAGGAAAAGGAAACTATTAAATTGTGGGCAGAAGCAACAAAGGTTTTAATAAACTCAGGCTCAAACAATGTAGATCTGAGTTTTCCTCTGAAAGTCATTCAAAATAACACGAAAATACCGGTAATTCTTACCGATACAGAAGGACAGATTATCACCTGGCGGAATTTAGACTCAACAAAGGCAGTTAATAATCCAAACTATCTGTTAAATCAGCTCAAGGTTTTAAGGGAAGAAAACGATAGCCTGTATATTGATCTGGGAAATGGTGATGGAAATGTTATATTTTACGGTGATTCAATTGTATTAAAAAGATTGTTATACTTCCCCTTTATACAGCTCGGCGTTATAATTTTATTCATATTGGTTTCTTATTTTGCCTTCAGCTCTTCCCGCAAGGCAGAGCAAAACAAGGTTTGGGTAGGACTTTCAAAAGAAACTGCCCATCAGCTTGGCACACCAACCTCCTCTCTTAATGGCTGGGTGGAAATACTGAAACAAGGTTTACAGGATGAAAACACTATAAGGGAACTCTCGAAAGATGTTAAACGTCTCGAAAAAATTACAGAGCGATTTTCAAAAATTGGCTCACGCCCCGTCCTTGAACGCCTTGATATTAATCAGGTTTTAAGAAATTCCGTAGAGTATTTAACCACAAGATCTTCTGAAAAAATAATATATAAACTAAATCTGCCACCGGGCGAACTGATTATCCCACTAAATGAAGCATTGTTTGAATGGGTGATTGAGAATGTTTGTAAAAACGCCATAGACGCTGTTGGGGGAAAAGGGGAAATTTCAATCGACCTCTACGATAATACTCAGATTTTATATGTCGATATTAAGGACAAAGGAAAGGGTGTTCCAAAAGCAAAATTCAAAACTATTTTTAAACCGGGTTATACCACAAAGAAAACAGGCTGGGGACTAGGACTTTCCCTTTCAAAAAGGATAATTGAATATTATCACGAAGGAAAAATATTTGTGCTTAATTCCGATCCGGGTAGCGGAACTACCATCAGAATTGTGATGAAAAAATAATGCGCGGGAGAAAAATTTCAGCATGATTATTCACAAAGCAACTATTAACCCCTGTTTTACAGGTGGTGTAAACTGCTGTCACAATCTCTAAAAAATTTCTAGCTTTGCATCATGAATTTCAAAAGAGAAGATATTGAAGTACTGGCTCCCGTAGGTTCCTTTGAATCACTGGAAGCGGCCATTCAGGGAGGCGCAAATGCTATATACTTTGGGATAGAGCAACTTAATATGAGAGCGAAGTCTTCCTATAATTTTACAAAAGAAGATCTGCCTGTAATTATTAAAAGAGCAAAAGAAAACAATCTTAAAACATATCTTACTGTTAACACGGTAATTTACGATAAGGAGCTGAACACCGTTAAAGAAATTATTGAGCTTGCAAAAAAAGAACAGGTCGACGCCCTTATTGCTTCCGATATTTCAGTATTAAATTATGCCAATATTGCCGGAGTTCCCGCTCATCTGTCAACGCAGTTAAACATAAGCAATGTTGAGGCATTAAGCTTTTACTCCAGATTTGCCGATGTGGCCGTTTTAGCCAGGGAGCTTTCTTTAGAACAGGTGAAAAATATCTCTGATGAAATTAAAAATCGAAATATAACCGGACCAAAAGGACAGGCAGTTAGGCTGGAAATGTTTGTTCACGGAGCATTGTGCATGGCCATCAGCGGAAAGTGTTATTTGAGTCTGCATGAACACAATCACTCAGCAAACCGGGGCGATTGTTTACAGGTTTGCCGAAGAGCTTATGTGGTTACCGATAAAGAACGGGGAAATGAACTGGAGGTTGATAACGAATATATTATGTCTCCCAAAGACCTTTCAACCATACACTTTTTAAACAAGATACTCGACTCTGGCGTACGGGTTTTAAAAATTGAAGGCCGGGCAAGGTCTCCGGAATATGTAAAAACCGTAACACGCTGTTATAGTGAGGCAATAGATTCCATTATTGACGGCAGCTACGGACAGGAAAAAATTGATGAGTGGAAAAAAAGTTTGTCGAAAGTGTTCAATCGCGGATTCTGGGACGGCTATTATTTAGGTCAGCGACTGGGCGAATGGAGTCATATTTACGGCTCCCAGGCTAGTCATAAAAAAGTGTACACAGGGAAAATAACGAATTATTTCGATAAAATTGGGGTGGCTGAAGTTCAGGTTGAAGCCGGAGAACTCAATGTGGGTGACAATCTGATAATTATGGGACCTACAACCGGTGTTGTTGAAATCGTACTTGAAGAAATTCAAATCGACCATAAATCCATTTCAGCAGCAAGCAAAGGACAGCGTTGCTCTTTCCCAATAAAAACACTTATTCGAAGATCGGATAAAGTATATCGTCTTATCGAAACAAAAAGATACAATAAATCCTAATCCAGTCTTTTTATTTCGATTTCGACCAGACCACGAAGTTCAGCAAGAAAGGCTAATGAAGCTCCTTTTGCATAAATCCTAACTACGTCTAATATTTCCTTGGTGTATATGGCAGCCAAAGCGGCATCGAAATTCGTTTTTTCTGAGGCAATATTGTTTCTGAGATTTTTTATAACGGCAACAAATTCCTGATACGAAAGCTGTTTGGGTAAACGAAAATAAAAGGTTGAATCATCGTCCAGATCCTTTAAAATATCGTCTTCAAGAACCTCAAGATTAAAAACTTTTTTTAAGGTTATTACACCCTCAGCACGCACGGTGCGCTTTTTTTGAAAGAGGATGCCTTCAGAATAAAAACATTTCTGCAGATCTCCAACCAGATCGTAATTATCCAGATTTCTGATACGGATGCAGGGAATTTTATCGTTATTTATCCAAATCTCACCGGGAACAGCGTCGAAAGGATGATTAAAATATTTTTTAATTTTCTGATTCAAACGCATAATTTTTTGAACAGAATGCTTGTTTTTTGTCATCAGAAAAATAGAAATCGGCTTATTATCGGTAGGTAGATTCATACCATGATAACCCGGATATGGCTCTTCATTTTCCAGGACAAAAGTGTTTGGCATAATATGGGATTCAAGCGTGAAAAGGTTTTCTTCCTTAGCTACACCACCCATGGATTGAATCAAAGTTTTTGCTTTCATCTGTTTAGTAATTATTGTTAAAACTCAAAGATTTACATCCTGATTAAAATTGCTTTTTTGTGAAAAATAGTATCCTGATGTTTCATTGTTCTTAGTTTAATGCAGGGTTTTTTGAATCCAATTCCCCCCGCTTTCTTCCAATCAACTCACAAATTCTAAAAAATATTTCTGCAATACCCTTTTTCAAATATAAGACGAAAAAATTAGCCCGCAATAATTTATCTTAAATAGGCTGATTAATTAACCTTAAAAACCGGCTTTTGGTTCAATGGAAGATGAAATAATAATTAAGCTTTGGCCATCAGGTCAAGTATCATTTCAGCATTTATTCCGGCATCCTGACTTTCACAATGTATTTCATATTTTTGGATGTCGGCTCTTTTTTCAAGTCCAAAACGATAAGCTTTATCATAATAGACCAAACTTATATCAGCTGCCAGATGATAGTTTTTCTCCTTTATTGCCTCAACTGCCCGATTAGCATTCTGACCGCCAATCTTTTTGGAAATTTTTTCTATGCTTTCAATCAGCAATTCCTCCCCGAATACTCCATAATCCGCAACCAACCTTTCAATTCTTTTTTCTTTTGGAACAGTAACAATATAGAGAGGTGATTTTCTCATTAAACTATATAATTCATCGGGGATATAAACACGGCCAATATTTTTACTCTCGTCTTCCAGCCAAATCGGTTTATTTTTATCAAGTCCGGAAAACGCTTCATACAACAGGTTTTCAAAATATTCGGTTGTTGGTTGTTGGCTTTCTCCTAACGATCCAAAAGCAGATCCTTTATGATGGGCAATGCCTTCAAGATCAACAACCTGAAGCCCCCGTTCCTTTAACTTCAACAGAATTTCTGTTTTCCCCGATCCGGTCATCCCCCCAAGAATTTTAATATTCAATCCTGACGAAAAATATTTTTTAATAGCATGTCGGTAGTTTTTATAACCCCCTGAAAGTAAAGTACACTGAATGCCATTCCTTTCAAAAAGCCAGGCCATGGATGCGCTTCTCATGCCCCCCCGCCAGCAATATACAAGGAGCCGTCCTTCCCCGGAAGCTTTAATGCCGGCCTCTATTAACCGGCTTGTTTTGCCCGCAATAATTTCAAAGCCGGTGCGTATGGCCTCTTCACGACCCGTTTTTTTATACAGGGTTCCCACAAGCTTGCGCTCTGTATTATCGAGCAGAGGAATATTTACGGAATGGGGAATGTGAGCCTGTTCATACTCAGCCGGCGACCGAACATCTATAACCGGTGTTGATCGCGCTCCTTCTAAAAAAGCTTCTATAGAAACAGTATCTGCCATAAGATAAGTAGGGTCACTAAATTAATAAAAAAGAATGAAAATGATTATGTTTGCCCTGTTCTCTGGAAAATGGCATTATTTTATGCGAATTAAGCCTGAAAAGAAATGAAAAACAGCTATGATTATATTGTAATTGGCTCCGGTTTTGGCGGAAGCGTTTCTTCGCTAAGACTATCTGAGAAAGGCTATAAGGTGCTGACAATTGAACAGGGACAGCGTTTTAACAATGACGATTATGCTAAAACGAACTGGCAACTTAAAAAATATCTGTGGTGGCCATTTATGAAAATGCATGGAATTTTAAAACTCTCTTTTTACCCCGAAGCCAGCATTCTTAGTGGTGTTGGAGTGGGAGGAGGAAGCCTGGTGTATGCAAATACCCTTTTCTATCCTAAAAAAGATTTTTTTATTAAGGGACCCTGGGCTATACAAGGCGATTGGGAAGCCGAACTAAAACCTTTTTATCAGGAGGCGGGTTTTATGATGGGAAGGGTTAAGCTGGATCGCTTTAATTATGAGGACGAGGCTTTGAGAAAAGTCGCTGCAAAAATGTCTGGCGAAAATAGCTTTGAAAGCGTTTATGTGGCGGTTAATTTGCGAAAAGACGATAAAATTGCCGATCCGTATTTTTCAGGTTTGGGTCCGGAAAGAAAGTCCTGTACCGATTGTGCCGCATGTATGGTAGGCTGCAGAGAAAATGCAAAAAACACCCTCGATAAGAATTACCTCTGGTTCGCAGAGAAGTTTGGTGCTGAAATTTTATCCGGAACCAAAGTAGAGAAAATTGAATACGACGGTAAAGAATACATTATCCACACAAAAAATCTGAAACACAGAAAAACACAAAGGATATTCCACACAAAATCACTCATAGTATCAGGCGGAAGCCTTGGAAGCCTTGACCTGCTTCTTAAACAAAAGTATAAACACAAAACACTCAGACTTTTATCCGATACATTAGGCGAAAACCTTTTAACAAATTCTGAAACCCTGTGTGCGGTATCCGGCGCTAAGCAGAAACTGAATAACGGCGTGGCTATCAGCTCCGTTTTTCATCCCGATGAAAATACTCATGTTGAAATTGTAAAATTCCCCGATAAATCAAATTCCCTGAAATGGTTTTTCACCCTTGCCACAGGAGGCGCACGAAACTCTTTCCTCAGAACCTTAAAACTAATTGGTAACACAATACTCCACCCTCTTCAGTTCCTCAAAACCATTTTTAACTTTAAATGGTCAACCAAACTGGTTATCTTCCTGGTAATGCAAAGCCTCGAGAACTCAATGAAAATGCGGTGGAAAAAGGGACTTTTTGGAGGCAGGATGAAAATACAGAATAATGGAAATAAAAAGGTTCCGGCATTTATTCAGGTGGGACAGGATGTAATGATGAAGTATGCAGAGGAAGTGGGCGGAATACCTCAAAATATTATTCTGGAAGTTATGCTAAACCGGCCTACCACCGCCCACATTCTGGGTGGCTGCCTCATGGGCGACAGCCCCGAAAATTCAGTGGTAAATAAAAATCTGGAAGTTCATAATTATCCCGGCATGTATATCATCGACGGCTCTGTTATTCAAACCAATCCCGGAGTAAATCCAAGTTATTCTATTTTGGCAATGGCGGAATATGCAATGAGTAAAATTCCGGATGGAAAAAACAAGAAAAAAACTTTAAAACAACTTATAAATGAAGCGAGCTCTCAAAATATTAATAATTAATTTAATAAGCCTGTTTATTTTAAGTTCTTGTAGAGGAGAAATCTGCCTTTATGAGCCCGTGATTTCTATATCTGAAATGAAGGATTTTCAGGCTGATGGGGATTATAAAGAATGGGAATCGAAATCCCGTATTCCGCTTTTTTGCAATCAGACAGGGGTAATTCCTGATAGCTCTGACCTGAAAGCAAACTTTAAACTGGCATACAATAGCAATGGTCTTCTTTTTTATTTTCATATAGAAGACGATGTTCATTATACCGATACTTTATATCCCTGGAATGGCGATGCAGTGGAACTATTTTTAGCTCCCGAAAAGGGATCTAAGGAACTGCTTCAAATTTCCTTAAGCCTTGTGTTTAATGCAAACGGTAAACCGGTAATAAGGATAGACGACAGACGAAAAAACATGGAAAGAACCACAGATATCGACATTCATGGCAGCCGTATCAAAGGGGTTACCGAAATGGAATTGCAATTAGGTCTTCCATGGATTTTTCCGGCCGACAGCGGCACGATGCCTTTAGCCCTGCAGGTATATATTGATGATTCAGACAAAAAAAATGATTCAGACAAGAAACGGCTTACCTGGTTTAATAACAATTACAGCAGCGAAAGCTCCTTAAGTTATTTTCCCGTCAGGCTTAATGGAACAAAGGAATCTTTTCCCGAATCCACCTCAAGAATAAAAATTACAGATGAGGCTTTTATTCAGATGAAAATATGTGGAATGGAAAATGGCGATACACTTAAGGTTTATCACTCCTCAGAAAAGGGAATAGTAGAGATTTACAAGGAAATTATTAGTCCCGGTTCAGACACTGTATATAATTTATCTGAATTTGACATCGATTTTACTAAAGATGAAATTTATGTATTTCAGAATAGTTCATGTGTCTCTTTTCACGATCTGATTATTGCCCCAAGAGAATATATTGAGCTTGAAGTCCCCAAATTTTATGATGAAATACGGCGGTTTATGGCAGGCGACAAAGCCGCTTTCCCAAAACCAAATTCAACTCTTTTTATAGGCAGCTCAAGTATAAGAATGTGGAAAACACTTGACACCGACTTTCCGGAACTGGATATCATTCACAGAGGTTTCGGGGGATCAAATTCTGCCGATGCTCTAAAATATATAAACGAAATAGTGATTCCCTATCAACCGGCAAGAATCTTCTACTATGAAGGCGACAATGATATTCCGGGAGGTATTGAGAATGACAGTATACTTAAAAACATTAGAAACTTCATCGAAATAGTTAAAAAGGAGAGTCCGCAAAGCGAGATTTTTATAATGTCGCCCAAACCGGCAATCGTGAGACTTAATTATTACGGAACCTATATCGAATTGCAGAATCAGTTGAAAGAAATGACTGAAAATATCGATGGCGTAGAATATGTGGATGTTGCTTCACCTATGTTTCTGGATGACGGGAAACTGGATACCTCATTATTTTTGGAGGACAAACTTCATATGAACGAAAAAGGATACCGGATTTGGACTTCTGTTTTGCGAAAAAAATTGGGGTTGGATATGGAATAGTGAACGAAATCGGATAAAATTTTATCGAACTCCGGTTTAACACTAAGAAATAATTTTATTCTAGTATATATTTGTATATTTTAGACAAGAATATTGTAAGCCGGAATGAAAAAAACACAGCTAGTTATAACAGCCCTATTTATCCTGCTTTTAGGATTTAATTTTTTTTATTTGAGAAAAATAAAAAGAAGTACTGTTGAGTTTCAGAAGGAAGTGATTATGCAGCAAGCTGAGAATTTGGGATCCAGCATTGAGAAAACCATTCACGACTACGAAAGTGATCTGACACGGATTATCTTTAGAAACATTAACGAAATACATCAAATTTTCGATAACAAAGAGTCAATGTTTTACATAAGCCGCGACCTGTAAGGCTTTTATTCAAAATACCGGGTTCTTATTACAAGTATTTCTGTTTACGATAACGAAAACGAATTTCTGGGCTTGTATATAAACGAAAGCGATGAGTTTGTGGTGGACACATTTTCGAGGCAAAGGCAAAACGAACTCGAGCCAAGAGACGTTATTAAAGCCGATGGAGGTAGCTACCTGAGTTATTTCCCGTTTTTTGAAAACAACAACTTAAAAGGAAATATAGTAGTTCAAATAAACCTTGAAAAATACCTTTCTTCCATTTTTCAAATGTACCGTATCGAAGGCGTTCAATGGCAATGGCTTTTAAATACCAATGGTGAAATAATCTGTTCCAGTAATAAAGATTCTATTGAAATTTTAGATGTTCAAACAATAGCCGACAGTATATTCAATGAAAGCGAAGGCATAATAAATCATGCTTATATCTGGAAGGGTAAAAGAAATGAAATTATCTCCGCCTATTATCCGCTAAGTATCATTACCAATGATCTGGGGCTGGTTATGTCAATAAACTCCGGAGACATACACAATTTATTCCTAAAATCGAACCTTCAAAGAGGGATATTAAATCTATTGGTAATTCTTATTGTAGTATATCTTTTTTTAATGGAAATCAGGCATAACTCCAAAAGGGAAAAAGAGCTGCATTCAAAAATGATAGAGCTTAAGATGATCATTGAAAATTTCCCAACAGGAATCATGGTAAGAGACAAAGGCGGAATAATAAGAATGATGAACCGAACCGGACAAAAACTTCTGTTTGCCGATAAGGATGAAGATTTTATAGGAAAAAATTTCGATGAAAAATTCCTTGTCGAAAATAAGTACATCCTTGAAACCGAAAACAAATCTTCCTTTGATGCAGACCATTTTATACATTACGTAAAAGATGGAAACGACGTGGTAATTTACCGGAAAGACGAAACCAAACTTATTGCAGGTGAAGAATATAATATCACCGCTTTAATCGACGTCTCACCCCTCGAAAAGTCAAGAAAACAGGAGTCTGCGGCAAATCAGGCAAAATCCGACTTCCTCGCCCAAATGAGTCACGAAATCAGAACACCAATGAACGGAATTGTCGGGATGACAGAAAGCCTGTTGCTTGGCAAGCTGGATAAGGTTCAAAGAGAGGAGCTCGAGATAATCAAAAAGTCCACAGACCTTTTAATAACCATAATTAACGACATTTTAGATTTTTCAAAAATCGAAGCCGGAAAACTAATGTTGGAAGAAATACCCTTTTCTCTCCGGGAAGAATTAAACATTTCTCAGGAATTATTTAAACCTCTTGCTGAAGAAAAAAAACTGAAATTAAGCTTTAATATAGCCCCTGATGTTCCCGAGAATATTATTGGCGACCCCTTCAGGCTACGACAGGTTATTTCAAACCTGCTCAGCAACGCCATTAAATTTACTAAAAAAGGACAGGTGAGGCTAACAGTAGTAGTGGTAGAAAAGTATAATTCGGGATTAAGTCTTTTATTTAGTGTTGAAGATACCGGCATAGGCATTCCTGAAGATATGCTCGATAAAATATTCAAAAATTACGAACAGATTGGCGGATCCACCTCACGAAAATATGGGGGAACGGGGCTTGGGATGACCATCTCCAAACAACTTGTTGAAATGATGAATGGTGAAATTTATGTGGAAAGCCCATCGTCTATTTCTAAAGATGCTCAGAATCCCGGTGCCAAATTTAGCTTTACCCTCGAGGTTCATTCGGATGAAAGATTGGAAAAAACCGGCCAAACAAGCAATATTACACAGTTTAATCAGGTTACCGCACTGATTTTAACCAGACAAAAAGGAAAAACCGACAACATCCACAGTGTGTTAGATAAATACGGAATTAATTTTAATTACAGGGAATATGACGACAATTCCATTGACGGTGTAATTTATCATATTGACAAAAATAAAGATCTATATCAGTTTCTGGTCATAAAAGATAAGCCTGGTGGCGATGGATTTGCCCTGGCACGTCAGCTGAAAGAGAATAAAATCTCTAATAACTTCCCGATTATTATGATAAGCTCCAACGACAAGCGGGGGAATTATAAAAAATGTAAAAATTTGGGCGTCGACTATTACCTTATTCAACCTTACGACGATTATGAAGTCTTAAAAATATTCCAGACTATGTTTCCCGCCATTGAAAACGTGGAGGCTCAATTGGAAAAAGCGGAGAAAATAAAATCAAATCTCAACATCCTGGTTGCCGACGATAATATTATTAATCAGAGAGTTGCGCAAACAATTTTTAAACATTTGGGCTATGAAATTGATTTGGCAAATAACGGTATTGATGCTGTTAGTAAAGCAGACAAGAAAAATTACGATCTGATTTTCATGGACCTGCAAATGCCGGAAAAAGACGGTTTTATGGCAAGTAAAGAGATACGTAAGAAGGGCAAAAACCAAATAATTATTGCAATGACAGGTAGTGAAAATGAGGAGAGCAGAGAAAAAGCCTTTTCCTCGGGAATGAGCGACTATTTAATCAAGCCTATGAAAGTCGAATCCGTAAAAAGGCATCTGATCAAATGGTTTTCGGAAAAATTCTAAATAGTCTCTGCAAGAAAACGCCAAATACTGCGTTATGCTCGTCTTGGAAGCAAACATTTACAAAAGTAAACTTATTGACTTCCAATACTTCGCAAGCCTTGTCTTTGACGCGATCTTTTCAGAGCCATAAAAACACATGAGTTTTCTTTCAAGCACTAAATAGCATATCAAATGAAAGCACACGAACTGGATTATAAAATTATTGGCGACGACATTCAACTGGTTGAGGTTGAACTGGATCCATTCGAAACGGTAATTGCCGAAGCCGGATCAATGGTTTATATGGAATCTGATGTGGAATTCGAAGTAAAAATGGGCGACGGATCCACCCCCAATCAGAGTATTGCCAGCAAACTTTTTTCGGCAGGAGCCCGAATTCTAACCGGCGAATCCTTGTTTCTAACCCATTTTACAAACAGAGGAAGAGGAAAGCAAAAAGTGGCTTTTGCCGCGCCCTATCCGGGAACCATTATTCCTGTTAATTTATCAGAACAAGGTGGCAAACTAATTGTACAAAAAGACGGCTTTCTGTGCGCCGCTCTGGGCACGAAGTTATCTGTGTTATTAAACCGAAAGCTTGGTGCAGGACTGGTTGGGGGAGAG
>JAIOZM010000009.1 GCA_021740585.1 Bacteroidales bacterium | reverse complement strand
GAGAAAGAATAGTGAATATTTATACCAACGTTCTTTGATTTTTTTGTATGTTTAATCAGGAAAAATGGACATGCTTAATTGCTAAAAGCTGTACATCCTTATTTGCCATTTTCTGTACATTGTAAGTTGCTGCTTACATCAACCCAATTTTAAAGGTTTTGCGATATATAGAAATACCATTTGTACATATTTTTCAAAAAAGCATCTGCTTGTTGTTTATAGCTAATAAGAATGAACAAAATTAATAATTTAGGTCATCATGCAAGGTCGCTATTTGCAGCCAGGATGATGGCTTTTGCTTTTCAGTTTCTTATCCCAGTTATTTTAGTAAGAATATTTACGGTTGAAGATTATGGAGTATATCGACAAATAATCACCTTTTCATTAATATTTCCTTCTTTATTTTCTTTTGGAATAGAACACGGATTATATTATTTCTATCCAACTACAAAGAATACAACTCAAAAAAACAATGCTGTAGTTCTTTCATTATTTTTATTATTTCTATTTGCAGCAATTTTTTTCATTCTATTTTCTATATTCGATTCTCTTATTTTTTCGCTTTGGGATGACGTTCGTACTGTTTCTATATATAGCTTACCCATAAGCTTATATGTTTTTTTTATAATTCCAGCACTCTTATTAGAAAACCTATTTATTGTTGAGCAAAACTCGAAAAGAGTATTTTTCTACACTATAATAAATGGATTTTTTAGGTTTGCAATTATTATTTTGGTTGCTTTTTTAGTTCGTGATTTAAAATTACAGATATGGGCAATTGTATTCTTTGAAGGAGCTCGTGCCGTTTTTGTCTTTTTCTATGTCAGGCTTAAATATTACACGAACTTTGATTTTTTAGAGGCAATAAATATTAAACTCCAATTGAAATATTCCGCTCCTTTGGGAATTGGTATTGCAATCGGCAGTTTTGGGGCAAGAATGGAGTCCTATATGCTTTTGTTATTTTTGTCTCCGGCACAATTTGCAATTTATTCCATTGCTAATTTTCGTTTGCCTTATGCGGGTCTTTTATTTGGTGCACTAGCTAATGTTGCAATGGTAAGGATTTCAGAATATTCGATTCTTAATAAATTCAAAGAAAGTTGTTTGTTGTGGCATAAAGTAATAATTAATCAGGCAGCCATTATTTTTCCCTCCGTATTTTATTTTATATTCATGGCTCCAAGTTTTGTTGAATTTTTATTTACAGCAAAGTATATGGAGAGCTTGCCCTATTTTCAAATCATTTTATTAGCTCCTTTGGCACAGGTATTTTCAGGAGGAATCATTTTGCGATCTTTTAATTTCACCAATTATACTTTAAGAATTAAAATTGCGGTTTTTGTCATTGCTATAATAAGTAGCTATGTGATGGTTAAAAACTATGGACTTTTGGGCGCCTCAATAAGCGGAGTATTTACTTTTTATACTACGGTGCTACTTGAAATAATTGTGGCCGCTCGTATATTGAAACTAAAATTTAAAGAGAGTTTACCGTTTAATAAACTCTTCATTATTTTAGTAATTTCCGTTATTACTGCAATCCCTTTATATTATCTGAATATACTTCCCTATGTGAATATCATCAAATTGGGATTCTCTGCTGTAATATATTTTTCTACAACAATTTTCATATTTCATCAATTACACTATATTGATTTGAATCCGATATTAAAGTATCTAATATTGATGAAAGCAAAAATTGTAAAAAACAGATAGTTAATGAAATATTAATTTGGTAATTGAATGTTAAGTAAAATACTAATCGTATTTGGAACCAGACCTGAGGCAATCAAAATGGCGCCAGTTATTATGGAGCTCCAAAAATATCCGGAATTGTTTGAAGTATTAGTTTGTGTTACCGGGCAGCATAGGGAAATGCTTGATCAAGTGTTAAGGATATTTGAGATTGAACCTAATTATGATTTAAATATTATGAAAAAGGGGCAATCTCTCAATGTTATTATAGCTAAAGTAATGGAGGGTTTGCGTGAAATACTTTTAAAGGAAACCCCAAACATGGTTTTGGTACATGGAGATACAATAACTTCCACTGCAGCGGCAATGGCCTCATTTTATGAGAGAATTCCTGTTGGACATATTGAAGCAGGCTTACGGACTAATGATATTTATAGTCCATGGCCCGAGGAAATGAATCGACAAATGACATCGAGGATAGCCACTCTTCATTTTGCGCCAACTGTTTTATCCAGAGATAATTTAATTAAAGAAAATATAAATGAAGATAGAATTATTGTAACTGGAAATACTGTAATAGATTCTTTATTAATCGCAGCAGCAAAACTGGAAAACAATAAAAATAATCCTACGCATAAACTTTCTGAAGCAGGATACAATGTTGAAAGACTTCAAGACGGAAGAAAAATGGTGCTCATTACAGGTCATCGTCGAGAAAACTTTGGAGAAGGCTTTAAAAATATTTGTAATGCAATTTTAGAATTAGCGATTAATAACACGAATGTCGATTTTGTATATCCAGTTCACCTCAACCCGAATGTTCAGGAAGTTGTGTTTAGAATACTAGGTAATGATAGCGAGAAGAAAAATGTTTTTCTCATTAAACCTGTTGAATACCTTGAGTTTGTTGAATTAATGAACTGTTCATACATTATTTTAACCGATAGCGGCGGCATCCAGGAAGAAGCTCCAAGTTTGGGCAAGCCCGTATTAGTAATGCGCGATACTACGGAAAGGCCGGAGGCAGTTGATTCTGGAGTTGCAAGGCTAGTGGGAACTGATACTGAAAAAATTATTAATGGTGTTGAGTTATTATTATCAAACCCCGATGAGTATAACTTAATTGCACATATAAGTAATCCATATGGTGATGGGACAGCAAGTAAAAAAATTGTGAGTTATTTATGCGGATATTTTAAGCTTAAATCAGTGAGACTATGATTTTGTAATCAAAATCATCTAGCCGAACTGATCCCGAGCGGTAGCCGAGGGATCTCAATAGCAATAGTAACTTCGTTGAGTTCTTTCGCCCATGCTGGTATCGAATCCCCGCACCTTACTGCGAGGAGCTTCATAGAAATTTACCAATTAATATATTTTATTTTGATACCAAAAGTTATACATTATTGTTGGTTCGGTAACAAGCCTCTACCTGATTTAGCAATTAAATGCATCAATTCCTGGAGAAAATATCTTCCTGATTATAGTCTGAAATTATGGAATGAGACTAATTTTGATGTCAAGAGTGTTCCCTATGTCAAGGAAGCTTATGAAGCGAAAAAATACGCTTTTGTAACAGATTACGTTAGGTTATACGCAATGTATAATGAGGGTGGAGTTTATATGGATACTGATGTTGAAGTAATAAAATCCCTTGATGATTTATTAGGTTTCCCTGCCTTTTCTGGTTTTGAGAGTGATGATGAGATCCCTACCGGAATAATGGCGAGCGAAACAAATGGACAGTGGGCAAAAGAGATGCTGGAGTATTATGGGTCAGATCGCCATTTTAAACTTCCCAATGGAGACTTGGATACCCGCACAAATGTGTTTATTATTGGAAGCTTAATGGCAACAAATGGATTTCAGCTTAAAAATGGATATCAGATTTATAAAAACTGTATGCATATTTTCCCCAAGGATTATTTTTGCCCTAAATCTAGAACAGGCCTTATCACGATTACCCAAAACACATACTGTATACATCATTTTGCGGGTACCTGGTTACCCAAAAGGATTAAATTAAAAAAAAGGATTTATCATTTCATCTTTAGCCCTGAGGTTTTAACAAAATTGGTCCAACTAAAAAGAAAGGTATTTCTTAAAAATTGATAATAAAATTAGTATAAAAGAAAGAAACTAAATATTTATTTAAAATCTTAATTTACTTATTTTTGAAAGAAAAGATAAATCGGGGTTTGTAATTATTATACTTATTCTTGGATTAAAATGAAATTCAACTATGCAATCTAGAATTATATTTATTTAATTATGCTATACTTCAATTATAGTAAATTTGTATTTGCAAGGATTTCAAGAATAGGCAAGCAATTAGGATTAGCTTTTTTATTCTTATTATTTGCTGTTTTGATGGCATTTTCTGACAACCTACTTCTAATCGGTTTTTATTTGTACTCCATTATTACTATGCTGGTGTATTTACTCTATTTTGTATATTTTCCAAGGATAATATTAAATGGGCAGTCTAATCCTAATTGGACTATTTTTATTAATACATTTAGTATTAATTTAATATTTACTGCTTGCTTACTGCTCAATTATTATTTTAATGTTCAATCGTATTATGGTCCTTTATATGGCTATGATGCCGGCGATTCTACAGGTTATAATTATATAACAAGTATAATGGCTGAAGACTTCTGGAATGGAACTTTCAATATGACGGAGTATGTTACCTTGATGGGTAAATTCTCTGATATGGGGTATGTTCTTTTTTTATTTCCATTTTATACCTTTATAGGCCCTTATTTATGGGTAGCAGCTTTAGTTAATGTAATTTTCATCAGCCTATCTGTTGTTCTTGTATATAAAATTGCTTTTCTGAGTCTTGATAGAACCATTGCGACCATTTCAGTATCTCTTTTAATAGCTTTTCCGCAGTTTTTTCTTTATTCATCCACCTCTTTAAAAGAAATCCCTTTAATATGGTTATTATTGAGTGCCGTTTATTATGGTCAGAAGTTTATTTTATATAGATTTTCCCGAATTAGAAATATATTGTTATTTATTGCCTTTACTACTTTCATCGCTTTGTTTAGAACCTTTTTAACAGCTGTCATCTTAATATCATTCTTCTCTTCCTTTGTTTATTATAGCAAAAGGAAAAAATCCTTTGTTTCCAATTTGTTTTTATTTTTAATAACACTTGTTTTATTTTTATTTGTAGCTGAGCAGGTTAATTTTCTTAATGAAACCGCTGAAATTATAGATCAATCCGAATCTTCATTTGTTAATGTAGTTGCCAGAAGAGGGGGGTCCTCTTTGTCTAAAATGGCCAGCCTCCCTGTTGCATTGACAGTTAGTGTTCCAGGCCCCTTTGCTACTTTTGTTAAAACAACAGACCAGCCCAATATTTGGTTAAGCGGCATCGGATCATTCATCAGAAATACCATGATCATTTTCTTTTTTATTGGAATATACCACATTTTCAAACATAATTTAAAGAAAAATATGTTTTTAATTCTTTTGTTTTTTAGTTATGTATTTGTAGTAGCTTATTCAGGGTTCTTCACCTCAACCAGATACCAATTGATATCGGCACCTCTTTTTATGATTATTTCTGCTGTTGGAATCATTGAGATGAAAAACCAAAAATTGGCTTATCTATCTATTTTATTTATGACGGGGATTGTCATTTTTTGGAATTACATGAAAATTCGTGGCTATAGTTAATTTTCATTGAAGACCTACATTTATGAGTATATGAATATTGTATTCTTTTAGCAAACACGCATTTTTAAATAAAAAAATGAAAGTATTAATAGTTTGTAGTGGTAATAAAGGAAAATTAAGCCCTTTTATTCAAGAGCAATTGGTGGCCTTGCAAAAAGCCGGTGCTGATTACAATCTGTTTCTCATAAAGAAAGCTGGTTTTGGAGGTTATCTATCCCACTTGCCGTCCTTAAATAGAAGCATTAAAGAGTATAAGCCAGATATAATACATGCCCATTATGGACTTTCCGGATTATTAGCCAATTTTCAAAGAAAACTACCTGTCGTGACAACTTTTCACGGGTCAGATATTAATGAGAAAAAGCTTTTAAAATATTCGAGATTGGCGCACCATTTTTCGGCAGCATCTATCTTTGTGTCTGAGAAAATGAAAGAGAAAGTAAAGGATAAAGGAAATAGTTTTGTAATTCCCTGCGGTGTTGAATTGTCAACTTTTGTGATTGACAATAAAGTCCAAAAGCATATTTCCGAAATTTTAGAAAAAGGTAGTTTCAACATACTTTTTTCATCTTCTTTTTCAAATCCGGTTAAAAATGCTAAGTTAGCAATTGATGGATGCAAATTGGTTGAAAAAATCAAAGGAGTAAAAATGAATTTAATAGAGTTAAAAGGATATAGTAGAGAAGAAGTTAATCAATTAATGAACCCTGTTGATTTAGTATTAATGACTTCTTATTCAGAAGGATCCCCACAGTTTATTAAAGAAGCAATGGCGTGTAATAAACCGATAGTATCTACTGATGTTGGAGATATAAGGTGGTTGTTTGGAGGTTCTGAAGGGCATTTTATAAGCTCATTTGAGGCCAGCAATGTTGCTGAAAATATTGGGAAAGCAATAGTGTATTCTAACGAGAAAAAAACAACCCATGGTCGTCAAAGAATTATTGATTTGGGATTAGATTCTGAAAGTATTGCTAAAAGTATAATTGCGATTTATTGTAAAGTTTTGAAAGCTTACTAAATGAAAATTCTTTTCCACCTCGGTCATCCCGCCCATTTCCATTTGTTAAAAAATGTAATAAGCTCACTAATAGATCGAAAGCATCAGGTGATTATTCTAATTAAAAGAAAAGATATTTTACAGAATTTGCTGGAGGAGTCCCTTTTTGAGTTCATAAATATTATGCCTGACGGACGCAAAGACAACAAAATAAGTATTGCTTTTGGCCAAATTAGGCAGGATTTGAAACTATTCTTATTTTGTTTAAAAAACAAGCCAGATATGTTGGTTGGTACTTCAGTAGCCATTTCTCATGTGGGTAAAGTATTAAATATCCCATCTGTCAATCTAAATGAGGATGACGCAGATGTGGTCCCGTTGTATGCAAAACTTGCCTATCCCTGGGCAACACATATTTTATCTCCTCGGGTTTGCAGAATGGGAAAGTGGATTGATAAAACAATCAACTATGAAAGTTATCATGAGCTGGCATATTTGCATCCAAATAATTTTATCCCGCAAAAAGAGATTGCCAAAAAGTATCTTTCTCTAGAGAAGCCTTATTTTATTTTGCGTTTCGCTAAACTGCGCGCACATCATGATACCGGCATAAATGGAATCTCGGATGAAATAGCAGCTAAACTGATTGAGTTATTAAGCCCTTTTGGAAGGGTTTATATCACTTCTGAAAGAAAATTAAATGCTGGCTTGGAGCCTTATCGTATTCAAATAAAGCCTATTGATATTCATCATGTCATGGCTTTTGCAAAGATTTATATAGGCGATAGTCAGACCATGGCTGCAGAATCCGGTGTTTTGGGGGTGCCTTTTATTCGTTTCAACGATTTTGTTGGTAGAATCGGTTATTTGGAAGAATTGGAAACTAAATACCAGTTGGGTTTCGGAATAAAAACAAATGAGATGAAAAAATTATTTTCAACTCTTGAAGACTTGATTAAAAATGAAAACCTAGATGCAGTTTATAAAGAAAGAAGATTGAAAATGCTTTCTGAAAAGATTGATTATAACGCATTACTTGTTTGGTTTCTAGAGAATTATCCCCAAAGCGCTGGAATAATGATCAAGGATCCCGATTATCAGCAAAATTTTAAATAAAGGAAAGTCTATAATAAAAATAATCTACCTTGTTGACCCCCTCCCAATTTTATGAAAATTGCACCTTTTACTTAGACAATTGAAAGACATAATCGCCTCAATCAAAATAACACGGAGCATATTCTGATCCATAGAGGTCAGAAATACGATGATTGGATGGCTTAGGCATTTTTGAGGATTTCTTAAGTCCAATAGTGAAAAGGCTTCTAACTTAAAGATAGTAGATATTATTTACAAAAATATTCTTGAGAATAATCATGCTAATTTTTATGAGATTGAAGATGAAAAATTTGCTGAAATAGTCCCACACAGGCAATCTAATGTCGATAGAAAGGAAATACTCAAACCCATAATTAATTTTTTTGCAAATGAGGTTCCAAATGATATGTAGCTTATTTGGCCAAACCACCCTAGAACTCAAAAAATGATGAAAGTATTTAGCAATGGGAAAGTTCCACACAAATGAAAATATCTTGTTCTATTTAGTTCGATAGGGTACCATGAAATGTTAATATTAAACATGCATACAACACTCATGCATACTGATAGTGGGGAGCTGCAGGAAGAGGGCACTATTCTTGGGACACCTTGCCTATATAGGATGGAATAAAGAAAGGCCTGCCACTCTTCGACAGTGCGGGGAAGCTACATTCTTATTGGAAATAACATCAACAAAATTCGTAAAGAATATCACAACACATTTAAACAACCCCGACATCCTATAAGACCCGAATTATGGGAAGGTAATACTGCATTGCGATGACGTCAGGAAATTCTTAAGTGCCCAAAGCTTTATGCCTCTCCTTATCTATGTCGACCTTTTTATTAGCTTGCGATTATGCAGTTACCCCAAATATATATCTTACTCTCCAACAGCCTTAACCTATCTTTACCAAAAAACCTTCAGAATATTAGTGATCAATTAGGCTCCAGTAATATTTCTTGGAATCGAATGATTTCGGCCGGTAGCAATCACCTAATTCTTCAAAATATTTATCTGGAATATAAGACTTATAATTTATTAGAGCTATTACCGGAGGAATTACAAAAACACCTTAAATATATTTATGAATTAAATTCCGAAAGAAATATAAAAATTAGTAAACAGGCAGAGGGAATTTCCGGATTGCTTAATAAAAATGGAATAGCTCATTTATATACCAAAGGTATGGGACATATAATTGACGGTATTTATGCCAATCCCGGCGGGAGAATTCTGGGAGACCTGGATATGATCGTTTATGATAAAGACTGGATTGCTACTGCAGAAATCCTGAAAAAAGACGGGTACTTCAATCGACTTGACTATGACCCTCAAAAGAAAAAATCTATTAAGCATTATCCTCGCCTGATAAAAGAAGGAGAACCAGCTGAACTTGAGCTACACTGGATAGCCGTAAAAGACCAGTATTCAAAATATTTTTCAACAAATAGAATTATGGAAGGTGGAAGACCATCCCATAATTATAAAGATTTGTGGGTTATGAGCGATGAAGATAAAATTATTCATAATTTTTTGCATTCACAGCTGGATGATAGAGGGCATAGGCATGCTCATATTTTTCTCAGAAATCTTTATGATATGCTCCTATTATCCAAAAGAGAAGACCCCTATACTACTATTAAAAAATTTGGGCATTTTCAGAATGAAGGGAAAGCATACCTTGCGCTGGCTGATAAAGTTTTTAATTCAAACCTTCTTTCTTCCGGAAAAAAAAGTTTTGCAACTAATTATTTTCTTGCAAAACATGAGCTAAATTTAAGGTCTAAAACTTTCTTAATATTTCACCTGTTTATTTATAAAATTTACCGACATTATATTTTTCAGCCATTTGCAGCTGTTTTTAATAAACAAGTCCGAAAGAGTTTTATTTCTAACATTAAAAGTAAAGAGGCCTGGAAAAAACATTTTAGGTCATATAGAAAGTTTTTTGTGGCTTAGAATACTTGGCACAGCGTGAAAAAAGTTCATAATCAAAAACCTCCAACTCACGTCTCAACTAATACTCCTGCAACCCCTAACCCATTTAACCGCTCAACCGCTCTCCTCCATCACTTTTTTCTCCGCTACATGCAACCAAAACTGCCCCAACCCTGTCAAAACATCAGGGAAAATCCCCACTTTCCTCACTGTTAATTAATTGATCAACTGAGAAAGCAAAAAATTGAAAAAATATCCCTAATTTGAAGGTTTAAAATTGAAACGAAAAATAGTATAAAAAAACATATAAAAGGAAGCTTCGTAAAGCTGTTACAACCTTACCGCATAACCCCGTAACCCTTTACCCCCGGTAACTTCCTCAAAAAAACTAACAATATAATAAAAAGGGAAACCCCGGTATTGAGCAACCTGAAACCTGAAATAGCGTACCCGCTTTCCCCAAAAACCTAACTCACCATGCCAACAGCATCCACCACCCAAAAGCTAAAAAGTACTTTCATTCTTTTTGCTACAATGCTTTTTACATTGGGGAATATATTTGCTCAACCAGTTTTGCTTAGCCCAAATCCCGCAACCAATGTTTATCCGATTACATTTACAGATGTAGGTCAAAAATATATAGTTATGCATTTCGATCGCGATATAACTTCAGCGGGTAATAAACTGGACTACACTTTAACAGGTACAGCCGCAACTATTACTAGTGTCGCTCCGGGTTCATTCGTTGGTCTTCCAACAACTGATCTGCTTATAATTCTAAATAGTTCAATAACTTACGGGGAAAGATCTTCCGTAACCCTAGCATACACTCAACCAGGTGGGGGTCTTTCCGGAACAGGGGGCGATGTAGCAACTATTCCTGCTACAGCAGCTGTAAACAACTATGAGGTATCTTGTGATGATATTATTGCAAACGCTACAATAAGTACTGATGGTATTTGCCAAACATTTAGTGCTCAAATTACCGGAAATTTTACCGTGGCCCCCAGAACAAGAAACAGTATACACTTTAATGCAGGTGGTATTTTGACTTACTTTATTTGGCATACTGGAATTGCAAACACCCAATCTGCAATAGAAACATTTGCCGGAAGTGGAATATTTACTTTTGACAAAACCTATTCATATACTCAGATATATAACTTATGCAAATTTCAGCCTTATACTTATCCTGTACATTTTAAAGTTGGCTCCGATCCCTATTTAGCTATGCCCGCCTTTAAAGTATGTAATTCGGGTGTATCTATAAAAAGTTTCAATATCTCTGCATTCTGCGATGATGATACAAATTCTGGAGAGATGCTAATTGCAGATCCTCCAGAAGGATTTGAATATTGTGTTGGGGAAGATATTCCAGGTGTTGTTTTCTCAAATAATACAACTTTTAATTGCATCGATCCACTAGTAACACTAAATGAAGATATAGCAATCAACAGAGGTACCCGTTATACTCAATTTGAGTACGCCACTCACGCTGGAGCAGGGATACCCAATGTTGGTCTGATTCGGGGAGTTGGAGATACGGTTTGGGTAACGGATAATACAGGTGCTGCAATCAGTTTTGGAGGGATTTCTGACCATTTCGAGGGTGAAGTTTTTATTAACAATGATCCCGAGGGGAATGGGCCCACCGGACAAACCCTGCCGATTTACCATAAAGGAAATTATAGCACCGATGAGGTAAATGATGTTTTTGAAGTAAGAATGAGAATTTGGGGTGATTGTAATCCCTGGGATGCATTTTGGCAGATTGATGGTGATCCTAATAATGATCCACTTACAACAACTGCTTATTTGATACTTATCGACGCACCCCCACCCCCAACTGTGCCTGATAAGCCCATCTGTTTCGGAGGAGATTCTGAACTATCAGTTTCAAGTGCTCCAGTTGGAGTTTTGAACTGGTACACTAACCCTGATAAAACGGGATTTCTTGCTAATGGTGTAAATTACGATCCCGGTGTAACTGTCTCTGGTGTTTATAATTATTATGTTACCGATAAGAAAACCACAGACAACCTCTGCGAAGGCCCCGCAACCGAAGTCGAACTCCTAATAAAAGACCAACTCACCCTCGCCGGCCCAATTACCGGCCCCTTAGACGTCTGCCAAAACGAAACCGGAATTGCCTTTTCTGTTCCGGCCCCGACTTATACCGCAGTTGCGCCAAACATGACAAACGGCGGAGCCACAGAAATAAACTGGACTGTTCCTGCAGGCTGGACCATTACCGCCGGACAAGGTACCCGAAATATCACGGCTTCAGCTAACGGAACGGTTGGCGAAGACCTTACCGTTTCTGCCGAATGGAGGTATACCGATAATACATGCGGATCTACAGTCAACTTTTTGGTGGATGTAAACCAAATCCCCGTAGGCACTCCCCCTGCCCCCCTAACTACCTGCGAAAACAACGCCCTCAACATTAATCCCCAATCCTACACCAACGTTGCCTCGTCCACTTTTTCCTGGTCGGGGAATAACGGTTCTTCAGGAACGGGAATTATTAATAATGCGCCTACAAATCCGGGAACCACCCAGATTAATGTTATATATAGCGTAATTCCTACCGGACCTACAGGTTGCGTGGGATCCAGCTTTGATATTACTGTGCGTGTCGATCCGGAGACCAATACGGGTACGCTTGCTTATGCTGCGGGACAGGATCGTATCTGTCTGGGTAATAGCGTGAATCTAACCCTTAGCGGATATGTGGGTACCATTGAGGCCTACCGATCAAGAAGGAATGGCGGCACATGGACAGTCTCTGCCTCTGGTGCAAATACCAGAACCTATACACCAGCACAGGCGGGTACCTGGGATTACCAGGCAAGGGTGCAAAGCGGCAGCTGTTTGGAATTGTGGGGGAATATGGTTACCACCATAGTCGACCCCACCACCGTTGCCGGCGCCGTAACTCCTAACCGCACTGTTTGTGCAGGCTCAAATTCCGGTCTTCTCACTCTTGCCGGACACGTCGGCGGTATCGACGACTGGGAATACCGATACAGGCCGCTGGCCGGGGTATTTGGTGCATGGACATCTATTGGGAATACCTCAGCTACCTATACCAGCGGGGCTCTTCTTGCAGGTACTTACGAATATCGTGCTATTGTTACCAGTGGGGAATGTCTCACCCTTAACTCTGCTGTGGCAACCATTACCGTCGATGAAGCTTCTCTGGGTGGAACACTTACCGGAGCCAATGATGTTTGTAACGGGGGAGATCCAACCGCTCTTACTCTTACCGGCGGTTCATATAACGGAACCATAATCAGATGGGATGTTAATATCGACGGCGGTGGCTGGAATACCGTGGGTGGAGCAACAGCTGCATCTTATAATCCTCCTGCTACTACCACTCCGGGCGATCATGTGTACCGGGTGGCCATTGTTAACGGCGCTTGTCCTGAAGATCAGTCAACCACCCAAACCATAGTGGTGAATAATGCTCTTAGCGTTACAGCTTCTGCTACTGAGACCAGTGGGGTAAATAACGATATGATTATTTGTTCTGGAGAATCCGTCAATTTATCTGCCTCCATAGTAAACCCCGGAACCGGAACCGGATATGTATACTCCTGGAGTGGCGATAACGGACAATCTGCCCTGGGAGCTTCTCCTACCATCACACCCAATACCACGGGTACCATTAGATATACAGTAACGCTAACCGACGACTTTTCCCCAACAGCCGGTGGCAGCTGCTCTGCAACCGATTTTGTGGACGTTACGGTTTTGGCTCTTCCTGCCGTGAATATCGCACCGGCCGGACCTACACCACTTTGTCTCAACACCAATCTTAATTTGAACGGAAATGCAGTCGCAGGAACACGTGCTATTACCGATTATTTGTGGACGGGAGATACTACCCCTCTCGATGCTGACGATGTGGATGATGTAGTTTTTAATTCCTCAATTCCTGGGGCATTCAATCTCACTTATACCGTAACAGATAATTATGGATGTACGGCTACAGATGCTACAACGATTAATGTTACCGGTCCGGTTATTAACATAGCAGCAAGCTTGGTTGGGGTATGTGAAAACAATGCCCGTATTCTTACCGCTGTGGAAGATCTCTCAAATTCCGGAGGTGGGGAAAGTCGTGTGTGGTCGGGTCTTTATGGAGCCCTACCGCTTACCGGACCTCAACTTACAGCCTTGCTTTCAACTACAAACAATCCGGTAACCAGTTTTAACACCAATGGTGATGCCAGTCTTTCCACAGGTACTTACACCATGATTTATACCGTTACCGATGTAAATGGATGTAGCGATGCAGATACCATTATTGTTGATGTTTCTACTGTAACAGCTACCATTACCTCCGACGCCTCCGTTTGTGAAGGTATTGGTTTGGTCCTCGACGGTCAGCCTACAGGGGGAACCGGGGTTTATCCGGTAAATACCTGGACAAAAGTAACCGGAGGAGTATGGACTCTTACTGCTAATGGTGATCCTACCACAGCAACCATGACGGTTCCTGCTGTTACAGGCAGCGCTGTTTATTCTCTTAATTATTATGTTGAAGATGAGAACGGTTGTAGTTTCACTACACCAAATTATAATGTAAACGTTTTTGAAGTTCCGGTAGCTGATGCGGGTTCGGAAGATTTTATTTGTGCCGACATTTCAGGCGCCGCCGATTATACTCTGGCTGCCACAGCAAGTGTTGGAACCGGTACATGGACCGTGGTTTCAAATCCTGCCGGTGCTACAGTGGGATTTGGCAATGCCGCCAGTGCCACTTCTACCATTAATGTCGACAGATATGGGGATTATATTCTTCGCTGGACAGAGGTAAATGGCGTGATATGCTCGAGTCAGGATGAAGTAAATCTTCATTTTGCTGAACCAGCCAATGCAGGCAACGATCAGGGAATTTGTGGAGCGCTTGGATTTACTCTGGCAGGAAACAATCCTACCATTGGAACAGGTACCTGGACCATGCAGTCGGGACCGGGAACCATATCCTTCACCAATGGAAATCTTTATAATACCGCCGCAACTGCCACCTTATATGGATCTTATACATTACGCTGGACCATTACCAACGGTACCTGCTCCACCTTCGACGATGTGGTTATTGCATTTACCGAAACTGCCAACGCCGGCAACGACGTGGGTGTTTGCGGAAACCTGAACGCCTTAAATCTTGCGGGAAATACTCCTTCTCACGGAAGCGGTCAGTGGACCGTAACAGCAAGTCCTGTAGGTAGTACCGCAACTCTGGGAGCCAGTACGAGTCCGACATCCAGCCTCACTGTTGATCGTTATGGTGAATATACTCTGGAATGGGAACTTACCAATCCAACAGGGCTTACTTGCTCAAGTACCGATGAAGTGGTTATAGCCTTTACCGAACAGGCAAATGCAGGTTCCGATGAGGGTTTTTGCAGTGCTCTTACCATAGCCACCCTGGCAGGAAACGCTCCTTCACACGGAACGGGTCAGTGGACTATCATATCCCAGCCGGTCGGAAGTACTCTTAACTTCAGCAATAATGCCAGTCCAACCTCCACAGCCACAGTAAACCGCTATGGTTCCTATACTTTACGCTGGACTCTCAGCAATCCAACCGGAGCAACATGTTCTTCCTTCGACGATGTGGTAATCGCTTATACTCAGAATGCCAATGCAGGCAGCGACCAGGGATTCTGCGGTGCGCTCACCGTAGCCACCCTGGCAGGAAACACCCCTTCACATGGAAGTGGACTGTGGTCTATTGTCTCCCAACCTGTGGGAAGCACCCTCACTTTCAGCAACAGTGCCAGTCCGACCTCCACAGCCACGGTAAACAGATATGGTTCGTATACTTTACGCTGGACTCTTACCAATCCAACCGGAGGAACATGTTCTTCCTTCGATGATGTAGTTATTGCGTATACCGAAACCGCCACAGCGGGACCCGATCAGGCATTCTGTAGTAGTCTGAACGCTGCAACTTTAGCAGGAAATACTCCTTCCCATGGCAGTGGCTTGTGGTCTATAGTCTCCCAGCCAGTCGGAAGCACACTCACTTTCAGCAATAGTGCCAGTGCGACATCAACGGCCACAGTAAACAGATATGGTTCGTATACTTTACGATGGACTCTCACCAATCCAACCGGAGCTACCTGCTCCAGTTTTGAGGATGTGGTTATTGCCTATACAGAAGCAGCCGAAGCAGGCCCTGCACAATTTATTTGCGGTACTCTGGCAACGGTTCTTGCCGGTAATACGCCATCGCACGGATCAGGATTATGGACAGTAGATTCCCAACCTGCAGGAGGTATTGTAAGTTTTATTAATAATACCAGTCCGACGACAAATATCAGTGTTAATAGATATGGATCATATACATTACGCTGGACTTTAACCAATCCTACAGGAGGAACTTGTTCTTCATTTGATCAGGTAATTATTAATTTTGCTGAACAAGCCAATGCTGGTCCGAATCAATATATATGCGAAATACTTAGCGTCGACTTAGATGCCAATACCCCAACTGTAGGATCCGGATTATGGACCGTAAGCAGCAGCGATGGCGTGGTTAGCAGCTGGGGCGCAGGTGCAACTAATCCTGATATTTCCGTTACGGTTAACAATCCGGGAAGATACACTTTCCGCTGGACCATTACCAACGGCAGTTGTTCAACCTTTGATGAAACCATAATAGATCTTCAACCCAAAGCAGATGCAGGCACCGATCAACATGTAGCTTGTAATTTGCTTACTACCACTCTGGCAGGAAACGATCCCGTGGTAGGTCGCGGGAGATGGACACTTACGGGTGTCAATCCTGGTGCAATAAGCTCATATAACGGCGGTACAACGGCCGCAGACTATAACGCGCAGCCTGTAGTAAGTGCCTATGGTACCTATACTTTCCGCTGGACTCTGGAGAACGGAAACTTCCCAACCATAGTTTGTTCCTCTTTCGACGATGTGGTAATTACCTTCTACCAGCAACATACTGCTGCTACCGTGGCCGACTTCGATGTTTGTCGCGACAGCTCACTTGCTTTGATTAATATCTCCGGAACATTTGGAGGTGGCGCCGGTTCTGCTGCCTGGAGTATACTTGATGGTGACGGAACTCTCCAAAATGAAACAACAGCTCTTAATACCGTTTCGGTAGAATATGTTCCTGCTTATACAGATATTGATGACGGAAATATTCAGCTGAGACTGATTACCAATGTTCCCATAGTAAATGAAACTTGTCCAAGGGTATTTAATGATATAGACGTAGGAATCGACGAAGCCGTTTATGTTCAAATTCATGAATCGCCTTCCATATTTATCGCTCAGGGTACAAGCGGCAGTCTGACGGCTACTATTTCAGGAGCTTCCGCAACTGTTACTACCGGAACATGGACAGAAATTGGTCCGAATACAGGAGGAACATTCACCCCAAATAATACCACCAATAATATAACATTCACCCCAACCGCTGCACAGGAACTGGCCGGAGGAGTTACTTTGAGACTCACTTCCGATGATCCGGGTACCTCTTGCGGACCTGAATATGCTGAAATTTATGTGGGTATTGGTGAAAACCCGGTAGCCGACGCATTGGATAACGAAACAATATGTGAGCCTACCGATATGAAAATAACTCTGGTTGGAGAAATCAGCGGATCTGCAACTTCAGGTAGCTGGAGTCTTCCTGCAGTGGCCGGCAGCGGCGTTCGTTTTGAACTTCCTTTAATCGGAGCAGAAGATGATAACGGAACACCGGCCGATACTACCGACGATTTCCGTACGGTAACCCAGGTGTATAATGTGGATGCGGGCGATCTGGCTCTGCCAAACAATACGGCAACCCTGACCTTCAGACTTACCACCAACGATCCGGATGATGCCGGACCGGTTCAGGCCGACTGGGATGAAAAAGACATTTCAATAATCAGTCGTCCCGATACTCCGCCAATTTCAGGAGGAGGGAAAACAGCCATGTGTATTGGCACTGCCGGACAATATTATGAAGTACCGAATAATGTGGGCAATACCTACAGCTGGACCATACCTCCGGGAGTAACAATTTCGAATGGAGGCACAACCAATTGGGTAGTGCTAAGTTTTCCGAATGCGGGGGATTATACCGTCAGCGTTCAGGAATTCACCCCGGCACCTTATAGTTGTTCAGGTGATGCACAGACATTAGATATTCATGTATATTCTATACCTGTTGCTTACGCCGGAGACGCAACCACTATATGTTCGGGCGAACCGGTAACTCTGGGTGGTGAAGTTGCCTCTGCCGGAGCAAGCGCCACGGGCGGCTCGGGTACTTATACCTATTCATGGAATCCTTCCTTCTCATTGGATGATGCAGTTGCTGAGCATCCGGTTGCCACACCGGCAAGCACCAGAACCTACACACTCATAGTTACGGATGCAATTTCAGGATGTGCTCCTGTTAACGATGCTGTTATCGTAACCGTTAACACCATAAGCGGAGGAACAATTGCAGGCAATCAGACGGTTTGTGATGGAACAGATCCGGCCATCATTACCAGTTCTGTTAATCCTGTAGGAGCAGGAGCAGTAACGTACGACTGGGAAGTGAGCACAGATCTGATTGGATGGACATCATTGGGTGTTAACGCACTTACTTATGATCCACCGGTTCCAACAGAAACGGTTTACTATAAACGAGTAGCTTATAGTTTATTGAATGGAAAAACTTGCTCGAATGAAAGCAATATCATCGAAATTACATACAACAGCGCTTCAGCCGGAACGATTGGCTCCGATGCTACCATTTGCAGCGGTGATGATCCTTTGCCGCTTACCAGTCTTGATGACGGTACCGTAGCAGGAGTAATCGGATACCAGTGGCAGAGCAGCGTGGATGATGTTAACTTCTTTAATATTGGGGGAGCAAACTTCAGCACCTACGATCCACCAGCACAAGCAGTAACAACGTATTTCCGCAGACAAATTCTTTCTACTTTGAATTTTGTAACCTGCTCCGATTATACTGCTTCAGTAATGATTGAAGTAAACGATCTCACCGCCGGAACCATTACCAACGATCAGACCATCTGCAGTGGTGGCGATCCGGGAGTAATCGGCAGCAGTGATGACGGAACCACCTCGGGTGGTGTTTCGGGCTGGGCATGGGAGTCGAGTATAAACGGTATAACCTACAACACTATTGTTGGAGCCAATACTCCGACCTACGATCCGCCGGGCGGAATTCTTCAAACAACATACTACCGAAGAATTCATACTTCCACATTAAACTTTGTGGCTTGTTCCGCTACTTCAAATATAATTACAGTCACTGTAAATAATGTATCTGCCGGTAGCATATCTGCCGACCAGACCATCTGCAGCGGCGACGATCCTGCTGCCTTTGGCAACGTTGTTTTGGGAACAGGAACCGGCGCCGTAACCTACCGTTGGGAATCGAGTCCGGATAACGCGACATGGACTTCAACCGGAGGAACAGCAGCCACTTACGATCATGGAGTTCTTGCTGCAACAACTTACTTCCAAAGAGTTGCCATTAGTACATTGAATGGGGTTTCTTGTGAGGCCATCTCCAATGTTCTTACCGTAACAGTTAATGATGTTGACGCTGGAGTTATTGCCGGAACGCAAACGGTATGTTCATCAGACGATCCACTGGCCTTTACCAGCACAACTCCGGGAACCGGAAGCGGAGCCATCAGCTATCAGTGGCAGTCGAGTCTGGATAACCTGAGCTTTGTAAATATTATAGGAGCCACATCAGCTACTTATGATCCGCCGGCCGTGGTTCAAACAACCTATTATAAGCGTATTGCAAGCAGTTTATTAAATGGAAAATCATGTTCGGCAGAAAGCAATACTCTTACAGTATTCCTCAACAATGTAGATCCGGGAAATATTAGCGGAAACCAAACCATTTGTAATGGTGGCGATCCTGTTATCTTCAGCAGTCTGCTGGCAGGTACCGGTCCGGGAACCATTAGTTATAGATGGGAATCGAGAACAGGCGTGAACGCTTTTGCTGCAATTGCAGGAAGTGATGTTGTAGCCTACGATCCGGATCCACTTGCAGTAACAACCGATTTCAGAAGGATTACGATTAGCACTTATAATGGTGTTCCTTGCGAAGCAATTTCCAACGTGTTAACGGTTACTGTTAATGATGTGACTTCAGGAACCATTGGTACAGCCCAGACGATTTGTTACGGTACAAGCCCGGCCTCCTTAACCGATGTTTTATCGGCTACAGGATCTGGCTCGCTAACATATATCTGGGAAAACAGTACTGACGGAATAACATACAACACTGTTATCGGCGCGATTTCAGCCGTTTATTCACCACCGGTTCTTACCCAAACAACAAGGTACAGAAGAGTGGTAACAAGCACGCTAAACGGAAATAGCTGTAGCGCAACTTCAGCAGAAATAATTATCACGGTCGATCCGTTGCCTGTTGCTGTTCTAAGCGGCGACAATACCATTTGTCCGGGCGACGCTACACCATTAACAATAACCATCACCACAGGAACAGCAGATTATGATGTTACCATCGATAATGGAGTAGGAACGCTTAACTTCCTTGCATCTCCGGGAGTAACAAATGTTAGTCCTCTGGTAAACACTACCTATAATCTGGTAAGTGTAACCGATGCCAACGGATGCACATCGAATTTCGCCTCCGGTAATCTTAGCGGAACCGCATCCATCATAGTTCGTGATACGGTGGAAATTACTTCGCAGCCAATCACTTCTGAAGTCTGCGAGTCAACCAATACAAGCTTCACCGTAGCTGCTACCGGCGACGGACTTACGTATCAGTGGGAATATACCGACAATCTGGCGAATGCATTTGCTGATGTTGACGGTTCACTGATCGGACACGCCGATTTCACTCAGGCGACAATGCTTATTAACTCAGCAAATCCAACTTACGATGGATACTATTACAGAGTGAAAGTAGGTGGTACTTGTCCTGAATTTGCTTATTCCGACACCGTTCAGCTCTTAATTAAGTACGAACCTATCAGCCCTCGTGATCCTTTCGATCAGTTGGTATGCGAGAACTCATCCACCGGATTTGGTGTGAATGCAGGTATTACCACGAATCCAACCTATCAGTGGCAGCTTAGCATTGATAATGGCGCAACATGGGACGACCTGGCCGACACAGCTGTATATTCGGGTGCGTTTAACGATACTCTTATGATCGCCTCTGCTTCCAGCCGATTTAATGGACATCAGTATCAGGTAATTATTACCGGAGATTGCGGTGCATTCGCAACATCAAATCCTGCTACCTTATCGGTTGACGAAAGACCTGAAATTGATTCTCAACCGGTTGACACAACCGTTTGTGAAGACAATGCAGTTCATTTTGATGTTGACGCAGGAAATACAACCAATGCAGCCTACCAATGGCAGGTTGATGCGGGTTCCGGTTTCGGGAACATCACCGTCGACAGCGCTGCTTTCTATAGTGGTTACAACCTGGAAACACTCAATGTATTAAGCGCAAGCTCACGATTCGACGATTATGATTTCCGCGTAATTATTAGCGGAGATTGTCCAAATCCTGTTACCTCCGCAACGGCAACACTTTATGTTCAGGAGCAACCTGAAATTACCCTTCAACCTGTTGACCTTGATATTTGTGAAGGTGAAAGTCCGTTCTTTACGGTTAACGGAGGTGTAACCAGCAATGTTCAGTACCAATGGCAACTCAGCACCGATGGAGGAACCAATTGGGCAGATCTTGAAGATACAGCAATTTATAATGGAGCAAATGCTGCTATTCTTCGACTGCTAAGTGTTCCTTCAAACTATAACGGCATGGTTTATCAGGCCGTAGTTTCAGGAATATGTCCTGTTCCTGTTGAAAGTGATGACGCTCTGCTTACTGTAAGAGAAAGACCTGAAATACTCGAGCATCCTGAGGACACCACCGTGTGTGAAACAGAGCCCGTAACATTTGTTGTGAATGCGGGTGTTACCGACGGCGCCATATATCAGTGGCAGGTCGATCAGGGTCTTGGATTTAATAATATCGGAATCGATAGCGCACTGGTTTACAGCGGATTTGATCAGGCAGTATTGAATGTTCTTAATCCAACCAGTAGGTTCGACGGATACCGTTACCGTGTGCGGGTAAGCGGAAGTTGTACTCCTACACAAACTTCAACAGCAGCAACTCTCTACATTAATGAAAAAGCTGAAATTAAGGTTCAGCCTGTTGCCAAGGAAATATGCGAAGAAAATAATACATTCTTTACGGTGAATGCCGGAGTAACAAGCTTCCCAAGCTATGTATGGCAGGTGGATATGGGAACAGGATTCAGTGATATTGGGATTGATTCGGCCGTATATTCAGGTACCGGAACCTCAACACTTCTTTTATCAAGTGTTCCTTCAAGCTATGATGGATATACTTACAGAGTTATTGTAGGAGGAATTTGTCCGGAAACAGAAATTTCAGCGGAAGTAGGATTAACCGTTAAGGATATTCCCGAAATTCTTACTCAACCTGTAAACGACACTGTTTGTGAAGATGCACCAGCACACTTCAGCGTAAATTCCGGAATTACTACCGGAGTTATACGGGCATGGTATGTGAATAAAACCGGAATGTGGGAGAAATTGCTGACAACAGATGGAGCTTATACCGGTGTTGATACAGATAATCTGACGGTTGTATCGGCTTCTTCGGCATACAATGGATATCAGTACCGCGTGGTTATATCGGGCGACTGTACTCCTCCGGTGACTTCCGAAACGGTCAGACTTATTGTTGACGAGCATCCTGAAATTATTCAGGAGCCAATGAGCAGAACCATTTGTGAAGACAGCGATGTAATATTTGTGGTGGATGCGGGTCAAACTACCATTCCGACTTATCAGTGGGAGTATTATAACGGCTCTGTCTGGGCTAATGCTTCAGGTTTAGGAGGTGTCAGTGATGATACCAACGATTCACTGGTTATCACTTCGGTTCCTTCAACTTACAATAACTACAAATTCAGATTGAACGTTGCCGGGAAATGTCCGGTTCCGGTTCCTTCCGTTGAGGTTGACTTAACCGTAAATGAAAAACCACAAATCGACACTCATCCTCAGGATGATGCTGTATGTGAGCAAGATACCGTATTTTTCTTTGTAGATGCGGGAGTAACCACTAATGTTACTTATAACTGGCAGACCTATAACGGAAGCTCCTGGGTAACACCTTCAGCAGGTATTTATCAGGGTACTTCCAGCGATACATTGTTTATCAATGGAACCAATTCTTCGCTCAACGGATCTCAATACAGAGTGGTTGTTAGCGGAACCTGTTCACCTGCTCAAATTTCTGATACAGCGGTATTGACCGTTTATGAGCGTCCTGAAATTCTAAGTCAACCGGTAGAGGTAGAAATTTGTGAAAACGAAAATGCAAGTTTCTCATTGAATGCAGGAGTAACCACCGGAGTTATTTACAAATGGGAATACTATAATAATTCGATTTGGCAAACAGCTACCGGAGGAGTATTTACAAATGGTAATACAAATACCCTGGTGCTCACAAATGTTCCTGCAAGTATGGATAGCTATTTGTTCCGGGGAATTGTATCGGGACAATGTACACCAGCAGATACAAGTTATGAGGTTGCATTAAATGTAAGGATAAGGCCGACCATTTTAACTGAGCCGGTAAGCGCAACCACTTGCGAATCGGTTCCAACAAGCTTTACGGTTGATGCAGGTCAGACTTATATTCCGAATTACCAATGGCAATATCACAATGGAACGATGTGGCAGAACACAATTGGAGCAAATTACAGTGGAGCCAATACAGCTACATTAAACATAAACAGTCCGAATTCCTCAATGCACGAATATGCATACCGGGTATTACTGGGTGGTTTCTGTACACCTCAGGTTATTTCCGACAGTGTAACATTAAGCATTGAAGAAAATCCTGAGATTACATTGCAACCTCTGGCAGCTCTTATTTGTGAGAATTCAGATACCAGCTTTACCATAGCAACCGGTGTAACCACCCTTCCAACAGTTATTTGGCATTATTACGATGGTAGCACCTGGGATGTGGTTTCTGCAGATGGTGTTCATACCGGATTCAATACAAATACGCTTACGCTAACCAACGTACCTTATAGTCATGACAATTACAGGTACTACGCTGAAGTAAGCGGAAAGTGTGGTAGTTCCGCAACCAGCGATCAGGTGATGCTGATGGTTAACAGAAGGCCGGAGATTACGCTACAACCTGAAGATTCAGCTGTTTGTGAACTGGGAAGTGCAGCATTCAGCATTCTTACCGGCGATACCGACGGAGCAATGATTCAATGGGAGGTAGATAAGGGTGAAGGTCTTGGATTTGAACCAATTTTTGATGGTGGAAAATATACTGGGGCGAATACAAGGATTCTTAAAGTATTCTCGGTCGATTCAATAATGACTGGTTATGAATACCATGCGGTTGTTTCGGGAACATGTACAAGTCCGGTAACCTCAGATCCTGCAACATTAACGGTTTACAGTGCCCCGGAAATATGGACAGATCCCGAGGATGTTACAGTTTGCGAGGGAGTCTCTACAAGCTTCGAGGTTCTGGCAACAGGTGCAAACATCAATTATTTCTGGCAGGTAGATATGGGAACGGGATATAAGGATCTTGCGGATACATCGGTTTACACCGGATCGGCAAGCAATAAACTGAATATCGCCTCCCTCGGTCGCCGCTTTAACGGTTATCGTTACAGGGTAAGGGTAGTGGGTAATTGCAATCCTTACACTATCTCCAATATCGCCCTGCTTACTATAAACACTGGTCCTGAAGTTATTGACCAACCACAGCCTGATACTATTTGTGAATACGGAAATGTAAGTTTTGCTGTGAATATGAAAGGAGCAGGATTGAGTTACATCTGGCAGCAGCAAAGACCGGCCGGTGCATGGCAGGATTTACAGGATACTGCTGATTATATTGGAACAGCAACACCGGTTATGAGCATATTTGGAGTGGAAAGAGATTTCAGCGGGAATAAATACAGAGCAATAGTAAGTGGAATCTGTGGTTCACCATTATTTACAGATGCTGCGGAACTAATTGTGAAAACAAGTCCGGTAATTATTACACAGCCGGCGGCTACAACAACCATTTGTGAAAATGGAGTCGCAATATTTACGGTTGTAACAGAAGGATCGGATTTAACTTACCAATGGCAATATAGTACCGGAGGAGCCTTCTCAAATCTTACAGAAAACTCGAGTTACAGCGGGACTAAAACCAATGTGCTGAGTGTAACAGATATTGGGGCTACTTTCAATGGATATCGTTTTAAAGTAAAAGTTAGCGGAAGTTGTAATCCTCCGGTAAATTCTTCGGAAGCCCTTCTGATAGTAAACAAGAATCCGGTGATTAATCCAAATCCGTCTAACTCTGAAATTTGTGAAGGTGCAAATACAGCCTTTATATCTGGTGCCACAGGATCAAATATTGAGTTCCAGTGGGAAGAAAGCGCAGATAATGGAGCAACATGGAATGCACTTATTGAAGGAGGCACATATCTGGATGTGAAAACAGCCACTCTGAGCATTGTTAATGCACCGGTCAGCGTGCCAAGCAAGCAATACAGGCTTTCAGTTTTCAATGCCTGTACTGCGGTTAAGTCGGCTGCGGCAACGCTTAAAGTGAATCCGAATCCAACGGCAAATATTATTGGAGATGGTACATTCCCATTGGTTTGCGGTGGTTCAGATCTTAATCTGGATGGAAATGCAAGCGGAGGAACAGGTGCTTATACCAATCATATCTGGACGGGAGATGTTAATCCACTTTACACTAAGACAAGTGAACAAGTAGTGTTTAACACTCTTATTGATGGTACTTTCAATCTGGTTTATACGGTAACAGACAGTAAAAACTGTAAGGGAAGTGCCAGTGCAACTATCGAAAACGACAGACCAAACGCTCAGTTTACCTCTGATGCTATACCAACTTGTGGAGATCTGACGGTCAACTTTACAAACAGCTCAACGGGTGCTGTTGGCTATGAGTGGAACTTCGACGATGGTGGCGCAAAAGAAACCACGACACATGCGGTTCATGACTTTGATAATTTTGATCCAACCGTGAGGTACTTTAACATTGAATTGGTAGCCACTTCAGTCAATATTTGTCGTGATACAGCCAATCAGATTGTTACCGTTTATCCTAAAGTGGATGCAAGTTTTAATCTCGATCCAACAGAAGCTTGTCAGCCGGTTACCGCCCAAATGACGGGCAGACCGGGGGCTTCTCAATATAGCTGGGACTTTGGCGATGGGGTACAGGATTCAGATGGAGGATATTTTGTTATACATACCTTCCTGAATACTACTACGGCAGCGAAAACCTATACTATTTCGCTTACAACGAAATCGTATTACGGATGTGTGGCAACAGAATCAGAAGATATTGTGGTGAATCCTATTCCACAACCAAATTTCACCGTAACACCTATATTACAGACCTATCCAAGCGCTACCGTGAATATCACAAATCTTGTGAGCTCACCGGGAACCTGGAGCTATTTATATGAGTTCGGTGATGGTAATTCTTCTACTCTGGCAGCTCCAACACATACCTATGCAGCACCGGGAACCTATACAATAACGCAAAAGGTATTATATGGGGATTGTATTGACAGTATCAGACAATCGGTGATTATTAATCCGACACCGCCAATTGCAAACTTTAATTTACCGGCTTCTGGTTGTACTCCTCTTTTGGTTCAGTTTGAAAATACTTCACTTTATGCCAATAGTTATATCTGGGACTTCGGAGATGGAAGTATATCTACCAAAAAAGATCCTTTCTACACCTATTTTGAAGCAGGCACTTATGCTGTTACTTTAACGGTTTCAGGTCCGGGTGGCTCTCACACTTCAAAACAAAACATTGAGATTTGGGCATCGCCGAATTTATTCTTCAACAATGCGCCAGACTCCGTTTATGTAAACGATAAACCGGTTAAGTTCTTTAATTATTCTTCAGATGCCGTTAGTTATCTGTGGAACTTTGGAGATTACAATGAGGAACCAACAGATCCGTCGAATGAAGAATCTTCTCAAAATACATCCGTAGAATTTGAACCAAGCCATGTGTATGAATATGTGGGTTCGAAAGATGTAATGCTTATAGGTATAGGTTCTAATCCAACTTGTAAGGATACTATAATTAAAGTAGCAGCCGTATATGTTAGTCCGGCAGGAGCCTTACAGTTCCCGAATGTCTTCCGTCCGAATCCTAACGGTTCTACAGGTGGATACTATGATCCTGACAATCCTGCCACGGTAAATACCGTTTTCTTCCCTGGGGTTATCGATCAGGTTCTCGAGTACGACTTGTATATATACAATCGCTGGGGTGAAATGGTATTCCACAGCTCGGAAGTAAACTATGGCTGGGATGGCTATATTAAAGAACGACTCGCAAAACAAGGGGTTTACATCTGGAAAGTAAAAGGTAAGTATACCAACGGCAAGAACTTTGTGGAAGAAGGCGATGTAACCTTGCTGCACTAGACGATTAATTCCAAACCAGAATAACTTATACTCACAAAAAACCCCGGGACCTTCCTCCCGGGGTTTTTCCTATTCCCTCCAGCGCCAAAGGTGCGTAATCACTTACCCTATGCGCAGCACAGGGAGCGTAATCACTTACCCTATGCGTAGCTCAGGGAGCGTCATCACTTACCCTATGCGTAGCTCAGGGAGCGAAATCATTTTCCCGATGCGCAGCTTCGGGCGTTAGGCTTCAGCCTAACGCCTATACCACCTCCACCAATCAAATTCACTCACCCAAAACGTTACCACCCAGCCCGCGAGAAATCCCGGAATCAGTTCATAAAGCCATGCTGATAAAAACGGACTGCTCTTCCACAGGAAAACAGTAAGAGCTCCGGCAATCATACCAGCCATAACCCCGTTTTTTGTAGTACGTGATCTGTATAAGGCTAAAATAGAGGTGGGTCCAATAGCAGCACCCAGTCCGGCCCAGGCAAATAACACAAACCAAAAAACCAGATCTTTCACTGAGGTGGCCAATATAACTGCCAGATAAACCAGTCCGCCAATTGTAAGCCGGCTGTAAAAAATAATTTTAAACTCAGAGATTTCTTTGTGTTTAAATAGAATTTTTTGATAAAAATCGCGTACCAGACTGGAAGCAGCCACTAAAAGCTGCGAATCGGCCGTTGACATAATAGCCGCAAAAATTGAGGCAAGAAAGATGCCCATAAGTATAGGGTGAAGTAGTAATTCTGCCAGACTTACATAGGCGTTTTCTATATCACCGTTGGGCAGTATTGAAGAATCGGGGAAATAACTTCGGGCTAAAATACCTATCATAAAAGCGCCACCGGCAAGAAATATATTCCAAATGGTTGCAATTACTGCGGATAATCTAAGCTGTTTTGGATCTTTTATCGACATATAGCGGATAAGTATGTGAGGATTACCGGGCGATCCAAGACCAATACCCAGTAGGGCAATCATGGAGCCCATACCAAAAGCCATGGGATTAAAAAATGCCGGATCCATTTCGAGCAATTGGCTGTGCACTATATCAAATCCGCCTTTATCATGAATAGCTATAAGCGGCAATACGATCAATGCTGCCATCATCACAATTGCCTGAAGAACATCGGTAAGACTAACGGCAAGAAATCCACCGACTATGGTATACAACAGAACGATAGCAGCCGTAATGGCAATACCGGTTCCATGGTTTATTCCAAAATAGGCAAAAAAAGCTTTTCCCCCTGCCATAAATTGAGCCGCAATATATGTAATCATAAAAATTGTGAAGATCAATACAACCAGAGATCGCAATCTGCCATCGTGATCATTGAACCTTGCCGCGAAGAAATCAGGAATGGTAATGCAATTATGCTTCTCGGAAAAGCTTCTGATTTTTGGGGCAAAGAATATAAACATAAAAAATTCAACAACAATATATCCTGCCACAGCCCAAATGGCAGAAAGGCCCATTAAATAGGCCTGACCAACAAATCCGATCATAAGCCAGGCCGATCTTCCCGACACAACAGCCGAGAGAGCCACTACGATAAAATTCATTTTTCGACCACCGAGAAAAAATTCAGAAATACCCGCAGAAGAAAATCTTTTCGATAAGAAACCAATTAAAATTACCAACACAAAATAGGATGCAAAGGGAATAAAGACCATAAGATCCATATGCAAGTTTTTTGAGGATGTGAATGTGAAAGTAATTAGAAAATGTGAAAATACAAAAAGAGTGCTAAATTTGTGGGTTCTTCAACCTGATTTAGTCTTTAATATAAATCCTCTTCAAGCCTTTCTCATGAAAATTACAGATGGTATTAAAAATATAATTTTTGATTTTGGCGGTGTAATTATTAACATCGATTATTTCCGTACACGAGATGCCTTTTTAAAGCTTGGACTGGATAATTTTGATGAGATATACAGTCAGTTTAACCAGAATCCAATATTCGATCAATTCGAAACAGGTCGTATTAATGAAGACATTTTCTTTTCAGAAATCGAAAAACTTTCTGAAGGCAGGCTTATAAGAAAAGATAGTATTGAAGCCTGGAATGCAATGCTTCTGGATTTCCCTCAAGACAATTATGAATTTTTGAAATCCATTAAAAATAAATACAGAACCTTCCTGTTAAGTAATACCAATGAAACTCATTTGGAATATTATTTTAATAAATTGAAAGTCTGGTATGGGATTGAAAATATGGATCCTTTATTTGAAAAAACCTATTTTTCATGCCGGTTGAATCTTCGTAAACCAAATGTTGAAATTTTCGATTATGTGCTGAAAGACAGTCAGCTACGCCCCGAAGAAACCTTATTTATTGACGATTCTCCTCAGCATGTGGAAGGGGCGAGGAAGGCAGGGTTGAGAGCCTTTCATTTGACAAAACCAAAAGGGATTATTGATCTGATTAGATAGTGGATATTCTCTTCAGCCCGCTCCGGGGCTGTGGGATTCTCATTACTTAATATCCCGGACACGAGCGTCCGGGGCTATTGTTCGGTCATCCCTCTGGGATGGCTGGACCGTTTCAAATGGAAAATTTACAATCACAAGCAATTACCAAAAACCCAACCTCGCCTTTGCGTAGCCGCTCCGGCAGAGCAAGGCGTGGTTGAAGAAATTATTTCTTCCTTATTCTAAAGCTTTTTTTATTGGAATAAACCCTACCTCACCAATTCAGTGCGTATCTCGGTAATAATACGATTGATTTCTGAAGCTATTTCAGGAGTCAGACCCGAATTGTAGCCGGATGTAGAGAAAGACTTATTAATAGTATCCAGTTCAAAACCTTCTATGTCGTAATAAATATCGAATTGATCAAAAGACCTTTTTAGGCGTTTCAACATCAATACATCCTCAGCAATCCTGATATCGTCCTGATAATTATTCATCAAGGAAAGCAAACTGTTTAGCGAGTATTTTTGCTCGGCAATTCTGTCCAGAATTTCAATATTGTTAGAGTTATATTCCAAAATTTTACAAGCTATATACAAGGCTTCCACCCATCCACCCATTACAATAAGTGCTGCAACTGAGTTATCGCCCGACTCTTTCAGAAACTGATCTGTTCTCAAATACAATTCAGAGCTTATTTTCTCAATAGAATCGGGGATAGATATTGAGTTTTCCAGATTTTCGAATAAATCTGTAAAATAATTTTCGGGGATACCGATTTTAGGAGTAAGATACTGAATAGTAGTTAAGTATTTTGCTGTTAGTAAATTTTGCTCATATAGCTGTGCGTAGCTAAGATCCACTCCATAAACACCAATTATTGCAGCTATGTCCTTTTCATTGGTGTAGCGGGAAAAGTCGTCTGATGGGTTCAGGATATCAGGATAAAAATTTGCACCTACACGCTCAAAAAGGCGGCTCATTTCATCCGGGAGATACATATTGTAATATATTTCTCTCAGATCATTAACGGGCTGAGCGTCAGAATTTATATTGAAGCTTTGTTCCTGACTTTTATCACCAGACTTTTTATTGCAAGCAGTAAGGATAAAAATGAAAGCGAAACCTATCAGGGAAATATATCGGAATTGTTTCATAAACTGGAATTGGGATATAAAATTAATAAAATAAATAAACGAGCCAAACAGGAAGGCTGGGTTCAGGGCGCTGCACTGAGCTTGAGGTCACTGAGCTCGTCGAAGTGCCGAAGTGTTCCGGGTTTAACTCCTTTTAGTCGTTGAGCCCTCCGAAAACTGCCAGATCGGTTTGGCTTCAGGAAAGGTATTTGCAGTAATGATTCTCTAATAATAAACAGCCCTTCAAAACCTTCAACCCTTCATCCCCCCCTCATCCTATATCAAATTACGCACTTTCATACAGGAAATAATAATATCCGCTATTTCGTCCTGTCCCAGAGTCATACAATTGAACTTCACATCGAATCGTGTGTAATCGGTTCCTTTACCTTCAAAATAATCGCGGAATTGCGCCCTTTTTTTATCAATTTCAATGCAATATTTTTTAGCTTCCTCAATATTCATATTATGTTTTTCGCTGGTTCTCAGAGCTCTCCAGTTGAGGGGAGCCTCCAGATGTACATGAAATGATTTAGGAATATCACGCGTAATAGCAACACCACCCCGGCCAATAATTATTGAATTCCCCTCTTCAGCAAAATTTCTGATTACCCGAGAAATAGTATTCCTGATTTTGCGGTCTGTTTTATAGAATTTTCGGGAATAAGACAGGAGTAAATCCTCCAGCGGACCATGTTGCTTATATTCGAAAACGTATTGGATTTCAGCATTATCGACGCCCAGTTCTCTGGCCGATTCTTCCAAAATCTCTTTACTTATATAGCGCCATGGAATTTTCTTATCGTAATTTGTATGAAGATTTAATTTATCTGTTAAAATTTGAGCCAGCATCTTGGAAGGACAACCAAGTTCACGAGAAATAGTAACCACAGGACCCGGGAAAACATTGGGCCCTCCGGGTTGTTTGTATTTGTCTTTCAGGTATTTAGAAATATCTATTTTCATGGACTGATAATTTTTGATATAGCTTCTAAAAATAATTACGCAAAATTTGAAGCTTATAACAGTAAAATTACATTCTCGCTAAGACTATATAAATGTACTCTATTATTTATTGTCAGTCAAGAGGATGTCAGATATAGCCCAAAATAATCTGTACTAATGGCAATAACCGGTTAAAAAGTCCGGATTCAGATCAGGGTGAAATGATGGTCCTGGCTCCCAATTGTTTGGAGATCAAAATTTGAATTTCCTTCAGGCTGATAAACTGAGATTGTAACTCTCTGATTTTTTCTAAATTATCTTCCCTGGAAGCTTTTGCTATTTTATCGCCTGTTTCTTTAATTGCTTTTGTAATAATTCTGCTTTTATATGCCAGCAAGGCCTTGGGAACTGCAGTTCCCGGATTGTCACCCGGCATTTCAATAAAACTATCCTTTCTTTGCCAGATTTTGCTTATCTCATGTTTTTCAGTAAAAATATCCACAGCAAGATCCTGAATTTTCCTGTCATCATGGTATACAAAATATTTATCCTCTATTTGCTTACCATTTTCAAGGAGTTCCTGTACGGTTTCAAAAACTTTTTTATAAACAAGATTTTCAATCTCCAGCTCATCATTCTGAATTTCCCGAATAATATATCGGGCAACCGATATTTCACCTTCCTCTTCGTTAAGATTTAGCATATCGTTACCGTAACGCAGGAGGAAATTGAGTACATCTCTTTCTTCATATTCAGAATAAACCGATTCAACAAATGCGGGTACTTGTGGCTGACTGGGAATTTCCCGGGGAAGATGTTCCTCTGTGGCGGGACGGGAAGACCATTTTTGATCCAGTTTATTTCTCCGCAGTTTATTTACCTCAGAATGAAGTATCCTTTCATCCATATTTAGAATGGTACTGCATTCACGAATATAAACAGAGCGATTAATGGCTTCGGGTATCATCGAAACCGACCGGAGTATATCATTTACAAGATTTGCTTTCTTCACCGGATCTTTATCCGCATCTTTTAATAGAAGTCCCGTCTTAAAAGAAATAAAGTCCTGCTCGTGCTTTTCAATGTATTCGATTAATTCACCGGAACTTTTTTTTCTGGAAAAGGAATCGGGATCTTCTCCATCGGGAAGTAAGAGAACTCGGATATTCAGACCTTCCTCAAGCACCAGATCAATACCCCTGAATGAGGCTTTTATACCAGCCTCGTCGCCATCGTAAATGATGGTTACGTTAGGAGTAAAGCGTTTAATAAGCCTGATCTGCTCTACCGTTAAAGCGGTTCCTGAGGAGGCGACAACATTTTCTATTCCGGCCTGATGAAAAGAAATGACATCGGTATATCCTTCAACAAGATAACAACGATCGCGGGTTATTATACTTTTCTTGGCAAAATAAAGACCGTATAAAATTCTGCTTTTATGATAAATTTCAGACTCGGGAGAATTTAAATATTTGGCAACATTTTTATCAGTTCTTAAAGTTCTGCCTCCAAATCCTTGCACCGATCCTGATAATCCATGAATTGGGAAAATAATCCTGCCCCTGAACCGGTCAAATAACTTACCATTGCTTTCAGAAGCCAGTCCGGATGAAACTATATATTCCTTTTTAAATTCATTTTTTAGTAACTCATCTGTTAAAGCGGTGCTGTAATCGGGATTATATCCAAGCTGAAATTTTTCAATCATGTTTTCCCGAACGCCTCTTTCCTGCAAATATTTTAATGCAATAGCTTTTCCCTCGGCATTTTTGGTAAGCTTGTTTATAAAGAATTTATTCGCAAAAGAAGATATTACAAGCAAACTTTCTCTTTCATTTTCCTGAATAATATCTTCTTCTGTTTTTTCTTTTTCTAAAATTTCGATATTATATTTTTTGGCTAGAAAACGAAGAGCATCGGGGTAACTCAGTTTTTCCACTTCCATCAGAAAGCTTACAACATTACCTCCCTTTCCCGAGCTAAAATCCTTAAAAATCCCCTTCGAAGGCGACACCATAAACGAAGGAGTTTTTTCATTAACGAAAGGACTAAGCCCTTTATAGTTTGATCCTGCCTTTTTCAATTGTACAAAATCTGAAATCACCTCCACAATGTCTGCAGCATCAAATATTCTTCCTATAGTCTCTCTGTCAATCATTTAGCCAATAAATATTTTTTCAATTTTAAGGAAAATCCAATTGCTAAAGTAGAGAAAAATATGGAGGAATGAAAGAGGAAATTGGTGTTGTGGTGTGGCGGTTCCTGAGCTTGTCGAAGGAACCGCCACACCATCACCACACCACACACCAATTCATTTTTTTCCGTAACTTTAAAAAATCAAAAAAACTCTTTAGATGAAAAAACTAGTTGTTTTATCGGGATCAGGGGTTAGTGCCGAAAGCGGATTGAGAACCTTCAGGGAAATGGGAGGATTATGGGAGGAATATGACGTGTATGAGGTGGCTTCCCCGGAGGGTTGGGCTGCAAATCAGGATCTTGTTTTACGATTTTATAATGAAAGAAGGAAGCAGCTGCTTAATGCTCAACCTAACAAAGCACACAAAGTATTGGCCTCCTTGGAAGATAAATTTGATGTGCAGATAATTACCCAAAACGTCGACAACCTCCACGAAAGAGCCGGTAGTACCAAGGTGCTGCATTTGCATGGGGAGCTGTTAAAATCGAGAAGCACCATTGATCCGGATCTTATTTACGATATAGACGGCTGGGAACTTAAGAAAGGGGATACTTGCGAAAAAGGTTCACAACTACGTCCTCACATCGTTTGGTTTGGTGAGGCTGTGGATAAAATTCCAGAAGCAGCAGAATTTGTGAAACAGGCAGATATTTTTTTAGTTATTGGCACATCATTAAATGTTTATCCGGCAGCAGGTCTGATTGATTTTGTGAAGAGTTCAACCGAAATTTACCTGATTGACCCAAATGAAGTGGCTCCCATACGAAGAGAGTATCATTTTATTCAGGATACGGCTACCCGGGGGATAGAATCTTTCGTTAAAAGCATTTCCTGAGAATAATTTCTTTTGTGATTATTTTTCTATTTTTATCCAAAAAAGATGAAGTTTTTTTTATTAAGCCTAAGTTTTTTCCTTTTTGTGGGAAATTCCTTTTCACAAACTTTTGAAGGTGGTTTTTTTGGAGGACTTACGGCTTCTCAGGTAGATGGCGACAGTTATGCGGGATTTAATAAAATCGGACTTACGGCCGGCGGGTATATTACCAAAGAGATAAACCGGAAAGCAAACTGGAAAGCTGAGTTGAGGTATATTCAAAAAGGTTCTTATTCCAAACCTAGTGAAGATAACTTCAATTTATATAAACTTACAATCCATTATGTTGAAATTCCCCTAATGCTTCAATATAAAATTTATCAAAAGGTAATTGTTGACGCCGGAATATCCCCTGATATATATCTTTTTCATAAAGAAACAGATCAGGATGGAGAAATGGACCAAACCTACCGCCCCGACTATCATCGTTTTGGATTAAACGGAAATATAGGGGTTTATTATATGCTTACTGATAATATCCTTGCCGGTGCCAGAAGTTCATACAGCCTCATTCCAATGAGAGATCACGCCAGCTCACAGACCTATTTATTGAACCGAGGGCAGTATAATGCTGTTATTAGCTTTACACTTTATTATCATTTTAAGTGAAGCTACCGGGAAAAGGGATTTGTGGTACGGAAAGAATTTATAAAACCTTTTTATGAAAGCAGGCAATGGGATTAGCAACAGAGTTAATTAATACAAGATGAAAAAAAGAAAAATAATTATAGCTGTAACCGGAGCAAGCGGTGCCATATATGCGAAATTACTCATTTCTCAGCTTAAAAATCATACAGATGAAATTGAAGAAGTTGCGTTTCTGATATCTGAAAATGCAAAAAAAGTATGGCTTTATGAACTAAAGGAAGAACTGAATTTACCCAAACATTTTATTCAATATAAAAAATCCGATTTTGGCTCACCCATTGCATCAGGCTCGTCTGATTTCGACACCATGATTGTTTGTCCATGCAGCATGGGAACCCTTGCCCGGATCGCTACCGGAATTTCTGACGACCTGCTTTTAAGAGCTGCAGATGTGATGATTAAAGAAAAAAGAAGACTAATTCTGGTACCCAGAGAAACCCCCATGAGCCTTATTCATCTTAGGAATATGACCAGTCTGGCCGAAGTGGGAGTGAGCATCATCCCTGCTATACCATCTTTTTATTCAAATCCGGAAACTATAAATGAGTTGGCCATGACTGTAGTTGACAGGGTTCTGGCTCATTCCGGATTCGAAACCGATTCTTTTAGCTGGGGAGCCAACAGAGATTTTGATTAGTCCCTTGGCGTTTTCTCAGGCAATGGCAAGAGTCAAAATGCTAACTTCTTTGCAACCGGCATCAATAAGTAATTGAGCGCAGGCCTCAAGTGTTGATCCGGTAGTAACAACATCATCGACCAGCAGAACAGACTTCCCCCTTATTTTTTCAGGAAGTTCCAGGGAGAACTGATCTTTCATATTCAGAAAACGGTCGAACCGGTTTTTGTTGGTTTGAGTACCGGCATATCCTTTTCGTAAAAGGATTTGAGTATTTAGTTCAGTCTTAAACAATTCACTCATTCCCTTCGCAATCATTTCGCTTTGATTATACCCTCTCTTTTTTTTCTTTTTGGGGTGAAGAGGAACAGGAATTATTATGTCTGTTTTTGAAAAGGCAGTTTCTATAAGTTCAGCGGCAAAAAGTCTGCCCAGAGTGAGACCAATATCTTTTTTACCCTTGTATTTGAGCTTGTGCAGTAATGACTGGTATGGACTACCTTTATAGAAAAAGAAAAATGAAGACGCCCGTGCGATTTCTACTCTGCCCCAGAATAACTGAACCATAGGATTCTCATCGTTGAGATGATAATTTGAACGAGGAAGTTTAATGTTGCAATAGGAGCAGAGTACAATCTCAGAATCAGCAAGCATCCTGCCACAAACTTCACAGGTTAAAGGATAAACAAAGGATAATATGTCCATTAAAAGACTCATGTCAACCCTTAATGGAAATAACGCTTAAAAAACAGCCTGCCTATATAGAAAATCTTTAGTGTCCGGTAAAAATATGAGATTGCTTCGCTACGCTCGCAATGACTCGGTTTACGTATGTTATGGCTTGGGAGGGGGCCGGATTCCGGCGAAGCCGAAATCCGATCCCCTCCCAAGCTATAGTCAATTGACATTCAGGGTCATTGCGAGCGCAGCATCCACCAGCACCATCACCGCTTGAAAATTTAAATGAATTCCCTGAAATAATTGTAAATCTGGTTTTTTACCACCTCCTGAAGGGTGTTTCCAAATGAAAAAAAATACCGGTTTGTCCAAGGCTGTTCATGGTAAATTCAAACCGGTAAACCTGGTCATAATAACTAACTAAGTCGATACCAAATCCGGTACTGTATAATATCTGGTTTTGTAATGTATTCCCTACCGCGGGATTATAATAGTATTTTCCCTGAACGTAGGAGAGATCAAAAAACAGATTGGTGTAAACAGCCAGGTGAACTTTATTAAACTGTTCCCAGGGAACCAGAGGGATTTTAAAATTTTGTGTAGGAAGCAAATTGAATTTAAGGTTATTAATGCTAATCCCATAAGAATTTCCATCAATGGTATATAGTTCAAATCCTCTGTGATAGGTTGTATAACCCAGGGCCTGCCTGAATAAATAGGGCATATTTTCATCTTTGGTCAATCTTACTTTGGCAACATTTTCAATGTATAATCTGGGAGCTAATTCATAATTTATACTGCCGGAAAGAAGAAGAGAGCTCTTTGGAGAATCGAAACCCTTTAGCAGACCAAGTCCCCGTTGGGAAATTCCCACTTTTATTAAATAACCATGAAGAGGATAAATTTTATAATCCCGCCTGTCATATTCAAATTGATATTGAAAATTAAACCAATCTAAAATATCCACATCACTCCCATAAAAATCTTGTCGCAAACTGTCTTCGTGAAGGGAAGCCGCATTGTAGGTAAAGCTTAAATCGTGTTTTGCATAAAATTTTGGACGATAGCTATGAGCTATAAAAGCTGAGAAACTGCTGTAAATATATGAAACGTGATTACTATAATCTAATGGCTGATTATTTTCTGTCCACAGAGTAACTTCATGTTGGCGGAAATTGTTAATTCCCACATCTATACCATGTTTCTGTTCTTTTCCAAGATTGGGTTTAGAATAACTAAGGCTAAACTGTTCTTTGTAGCCCCATCTCGCTTTAAGCTGAAGGAGTTCTTTTCTTCCGCGGAAATTATTGCGGGTTACAAAAAATCCGTAATTAATTTCTTCCCAATTGGGACTTTCTAAAAAGGCTGGTAAATTTCGTTCGGCTATTTCAAAAATCGGAACCGGCCATGTGTACCAGCGTTCTGTAAGTTCAATGTTAATGGTTATATTAAACTCATCTATTAGATAGAGAATATCAACAAAATTAAATAGAAGTGTATTGTTTAAGTTAATTTTACTAACAACAATTTTTTCAATCAACTCTGCCGGAGCAATACTATCCCCTTCCTTGAAATCTAACTCACGAAGAATAATACTTGCCTTGGTTTTTTCATTTCCATTGATACTAATATCAGTAATTACAAACAGTCTGTCATAGATTGTTTGTGACATAATAGGGGCAAACCCAAGGCTACACAATATGAGGTATATGAATATGCTTTTTCGAAGAATCATTTTGCAAAGTAAATATAAAATTTTAGCAAAATGATCTTCAAAAATAAAAAAGCAGATCACCGGGTTTTATAAAAGGAAGCTTACAACACCATAATTCTCTTTAAACAGAAATATCGTCAAGCTATAAGACCTTCAACCCGGTTCCCAACTTTTATTCCTCTGCCCCGACCTCTCCATTTCTGTCTTCGCGAAGATATCCGAAAGTTAGGATAATTTTTTTCTGAATTATAGTAGTCAGGCGAACCATTACAGGAACAATGATCAGGGTAAGAAAAGTCGAAAAGCTCAACCCGAAAATTACGGTCCATGAAATAGGTCCCCAAAACAAAACCTGATCTCCTCCAAAATAAATATCCGGCCTGTAATGAGTAAACAATCCTTCAAAGTCAAAATTCAATCCTACCGCTAAAGAGATTAATCCAAGAATTGTCGTTATAGCTGTAAGTAAAACCGGACGTAGCCTTGTTTTCCCTCCCTGAATCAAACATTCTGTTGCAATTTCAATTGGAAGAAATGCTCCTTTTTCCATCCCAAGCTCTTCTCTTTTTCTTGCTTTAAGCAGTTCAATATAATCGATTAGAACAATAGCATTATTAACCACAATTCCGGCCAGAGATACAATCCCAATTCCCGTCATCACAATAATAAAATCCATTTTAAAAGTCGCCAGCCCTCCAAATACGCCAATCGTACTAAACAATACACTTGCCATAATTATTAAAGGTTTAATAAGGCTGTTGAACTGAGAAACCAGAATGAGTAAAATCAATGCCAGTGCAAACATCAGGGCATTTCCCAGAAAAGCCATAGACTCTGCCTGCTCTTGTTGTTCACCAGTAAAGGAATATTGGTATCCATCGGGAGCCTCAAAGTTATTTTCCAGTGTGTTTTTTATTTGTTCATTTACCTTAGTGGCGTTGTAACCTGTAATTACGTTAGATGACAAGGTAATAACCCTGTCCAAATCTTTCCTTCGGATAGAGCTATAGGTCGTTTGATACTTTATGCTTGCCAGAGCTGAAATTGGAAGCAAATACGCCTTACCGTCTTCCCTGAATATAACTTTTTGATTTAAGAGAGAAGCCAGATTATAACGATCCTCTTCCTTTAGACGAAGATGGATCGGATATTCATCCTCTCCCATTTTAAAGTCTGATATTTCTATTCCAAATAAGGCAGTACGGATAGTATTTGCAACCATTTTGGTGGAAAGTCCATACCGTCTCACCTTTTCTCTGTCGAGACTTATAAGCAATTCGGGTTTATCAGTAGAAAGATCCATTTTTAAACCTTCTACTCCTTCAACATTATTGACTTCAATTATGGTGATAATACTATCGCTTAAAGCGAGTAATTTATCGAAATCCTCCCCGGTAACCTCAATATTTATTGCTTCTCCGGCGGGAGGTCCCATTTCATCTTTATTTATAGAAATACTTACTCCCGGAAAAGTATTAATCAGCTCATCACTTAGTTCTCTCATAACAGCTTTGGTGTCAACGTTTCCTCTGTCTTTAAAATCCACAAACGAAATGGTTGTAAAAGCTAAATAAGGAGATCCTCCGGCCGATACATCTATGCTTCCGCTTGCATCCTTGCCTACTGTTGTGAGCACCGATTCAACGGCATCTCTGTAGGGAAGAATAATTGCATCAATTTTCTCCTCCAGATCTACCATAAATTCATTGGTTTTCTTAATATCGGTACCTAATGGCAGTTCAGCATTTATATTGATGTAATTTGGCTCATTAATGGGGAAGAAATTCACGTTAACACCCCTGGCGGCAAAAAAGAAAATGGTGGCAATTAACAATGCAAAGGTTCCCAGGAAAAACCAAAGTGGATTGCGGCCTTTTAATGCAAAATTTAAGGCTTTTTCATACACTTCCTCAAGTTTTGGCAGAAATACATTCTGAAACCAGGCCTCAGCTTTATGAAAAAATATGGTATTCATAAAACCAAAGAAAGCAAACAAAACCATGAGATTCGGGACAATGCGCCAACCTAATAAAAACATTGGTGCTGAAGCAATCAATAAAATTAGAGCTACACGGTATCCTTTCTTTTTATTGGGCATATTATCTTTCCTGTCCTCACCCGTTCTGATAAAACTGGCAGAAAATACGGGCACAATAACAAGTGCAGTAAACAGTGATGATGTAAGAACAATGATCAGGGTAATCGGAAGATTTTTCATGAACTCACCTACCATACCACCCCAGAAAGCCAGGGGAAGAAAAGCAGCAAGGGTTGTCATTGTGGAAGTGATTATAGGAATGGCAATTTCACCTACGGCATATCTTGCTGCTTTGAAAGGAGGATAGCCAAGATCGACGAATCGATAAATATTTTCTACCACAACAATGGCATTATCAACAAGCATTCCCAGTGCGAGGATCAGGGAAAACAAAACAATCATATTCAGCTTGTAACCAATCAGGCTTAATATGGCAAAAGAAAGAAACATTGACATTGGTATGGCTAATCCAACAAAAAGTGCGTTTCGGGTTCCCAGGAAATAGAACAATACCAAAACAACAAGAATAACCCCCATAATGATATTGTTTTCCAAACTGTGAAGCTGCATTCTTACCATTTCCGACTGGTCATTGGTAAGTGTAACGGTAAGATTTGCAGGAATACTTCCTTTATCCTTTGCTTCATCCAGAAACTGAAATATCTGATTGGTTGCCTCTAAAAGGTTCTCTCCACTTTTTTTAATTACCTGAACAGAAACAACTGGTTGGTGGTTAAGACGGGCATAACTTTTTGGTTCAGCATACCCATCAATTACCTCAGCAATGTCTTTTAAAAACACGGGTTTATCACCATCTCTTTTTATTATAATATTTTCAATCTGTTCAATATTTTTAAACTCACCATCTACACGGATAGACCTTCTGGATTCTCCAAGCAGAATTTCTCCCCCCGACATACTTATGTTTTCATCACCAATGGCAAACTGAATATCCATAAATCCGAGTTCATAAGCTTCCATCTTATGCAGATCCACATTTATCTTTATTTCCTTTTCATCCACACCTTCAATAAGAACTTTGGATATTTCAGGGATGGGCTCAAGATGATCTTCAATGTATTCAGCGTATTCTTTCAGCTCCTCAATACTGAAATCACCGGATAAATTAATATTTAAAATAGGAAACTCAGAAAGGTCGAAGTCCATTACCAAAGGATCGAATAAACTCGGATCATTCGGTAATTCCTTCTTAGCTTTATCCACAGCATCTTTTACGTCATTCAGAGCATCTTCTATGTCAATGCCGGTATTGAATTCAACGAAAATCATCGACGCATCCTGTGCTGAGGTTGACGATAATTTTTTAATTCCGTTTATGCCATCTATCTCTTTTTCAATAGGTCTGGTAACCAGATTTTCAATGTCAACCGGGGAATTCCCAAGATAGGTAGTCTGTACCATAACGGTTGGAATAACCACGTCAGGAAACAACTCTTTAGGCAATTTGGAATAGCTCAGCAAGCCAAATACAATAATAATAAAGGTTAATAAGAATACAGTGTTCCGGTTTTTTAAAGCCAGTGTTGTAAGACCGAATTCACGTCTTACTTTTTCTGAAGTATCTCTTGATGTCATAATTTTCCTTTTAACTCTGTCTATTCTGTAATAACTTTTACCGGTGAGCCGTTTTTAACCAGATTATAGCCCTCAATAATAATTTTCATTCCCGGTTTAACTCCACTGTCAATCATGGTCATATCTTCAGAAGAAAGTCCCGGTTGAATATAAACTTTAGTGGCTATGGGTCCGGATGGATTATCTTCTACTCTATATACATAGCTGCCTTTAATATCTTGTTTAATAATTATTGAGGGAAGCACAAAAGCCTCATTGGAAGAAAAATCATTCATCCTTAGAATGGCAAGTTGATTTGGTTTTATTTTCTCATTTTTATTATTCATTAAAAGCTCAACAAGAAAAGTACGACTCAAATTATCAATTACGCTTCCGGTTCTGCTAATGGGCAGATTCATTTCGTAACCCGGAGTAGCAGAGAAACTTACATTTACCATATCGCCTTTATGTATGCTGTTAAGATAGATTTCAGAAACATTGGCGTTTATTTTTAATTTTTCAAGGTTAACGAGTTGAACCAATCGGCCTCCCGGCATGGCAAGCTCACCTTCTTTTGCCATAATATTTTCAACAATTCCATCAAAAGCAGCCCTGATTCTTGCCATCTCCAATTGTTCGTATAGAGTAGCCAATCTGGCATCTGCAGATTCTTTGTTGGTTTTTGCCTGTAAATACTGAACCTCAGTGCCGATATTCTGATCCCACAATTCCTTCTGCTTTTCATAAAGTTTAACCAAAAGGGAAAGGCTGGTTTGAACTTCGATCATCGACTTTTCAATTACATCGGTATTGAGACTGATTAATAACTGACCTTTTTTAACGCGTTGTCCTTCTACAACATGAATTTCCTTTATCTGGCCACTCATTTCAGGACTAACAAAAGCCTCTTCAACGGCTTCTACTTTTCCGCTTACCTGTATATGATGTTCAAATTTCCCGACCTGCATATCTTTCACAATAACAGCAGTGCCTGTAATGTCTTCTTTTGGCAGGCTGTCATTTTCCAGTTTGGCCTCAAGGTCGTTAATTTTTTTATCGTAGGTATCGACTTTATTTTTGTAAGAGATAATTTGCTTTTTAATGGCTTCCGGATTTTCGGAAGAACAGGAAACCAGGAATAAAATACTGAGGAGGACTAATAAATTCTTCATTTTATATCGATTATTATAAGTTATTTAATGCTTTTTCTAGTGCTGTTTTTGCGTTTAACATCTCGATCAGGGCAGTTGAATAGCCTGAGTTACTTTCGAGAAACTGACTGTTAGCCTGAGTGACTTCCATACTGGATGCTACGCCATTTTTGTATTTAATAAGGGTTTTATTGTAAACTTTTTCTGAAAGTTCTACATTTTGAATTCCGATTTGGTATTTTTCCCAGGCCGATTTGAAATCTCCTTTCGCTTGTTCAACCGCCATAATCAAAGTTTCTCCTACAAGATTGCTGTTGTTTTTACTCTTTTCGACTTCAATCTTCGCCTGATTTACGCTTGCCATTCTTTGTCCACTGGAAAAAATGGGCAGCGCAACACTAAGGCCGGCGATGTGATTAATAGTAAAATCGAAGGCCGCTTTATTGGTCTTGTCGGTATAAAGATAAAATGCAGACAGGCTTGGGAGAAATTTTGATTTTTCTCTCTTTAAATTCAGTTCTGCCACTTTTTCCTGAGTTGCCAGAATTTGATAGTCAATATTATTTTCAAGAATAAATTCTTCCATAAGCAGGCCGTCCATGTTTAAATCCACCAATAAATCTTCCATGTTTTGTGTAAGCGACACCTCGGCATCGATACCAATTCCCAGATTCACCTTGAACAAGAGGTAAGCAAAATCAATCTGTCGCTGAACAGCTTTGGATGAGTTTTCCAGACTATTTACTGCAATGAGAATCTGATCATAATCGGTATCTTCCATAAATCCTGAGGAAACTAAGGCTTTGGTTTCGATAAGAGTTTTATTCAGGTTGAGGGCTGAAGTGTCCAAAATCTCTTTGTTTTTCTCAAGCACTAAAATGGTATAATAGGAAGAAGTTACATCTGTTTTTGTATCGAGAATACTTTTAGCAGAAGCATTTTCCGATAATTCCAGAAAAGTCTTAGCAGCTTGTAATCCTACAATATATTCACCACTGAAAACCAGTTGTGATACAGTAACTGAATAGGTGGAGGTGTTTTTTACCCCTAAAGGTACCGAAGTGAATGTGCCATCACCGTTTGGAAAATCAAAGGTAGGAAGAGTCCCGGGAATATGCTGATAATCGAGAGCCCCACTTGCATGTGGAAGTCCGATAGCAGTCGTTTTCCAAACCTCTTTTTTAGCCGATAAAATATCCAGTTCTGCATTTTTAACCCCTGTGTTATTAATCAATGCATAGTCAATAGCTTCCTTTAAACTAAAATTGAATGATTCTGTTTTTTCATTCTGAGCCTTTACGGCTATTGCAAGGAAAAAATAGAAAATTAGTGCGTAATAAAACTTCATTGTATCAAAAATTAAATTGTGACATTATAACCATTTCTTTCAAGATAATGTTCGAGGATCTCAATGCCTTTATTATTTGCAATTCCTCTTATATGATAGATCAGATATTCCTGAAATATTTCAGGCGTAATAAAGTATTCAAGACTTAAAACGTTATTATCCTTAGTGCTTTCCATTCTTGCTATGTAAAGAGATGAAATCAACTCTCCCTTTAGTTCCATTCGATAGATGCCCTCTTTTTTTCCTCGATTGATATTTTCCAAAACAGATTTATACATTACCTCTCTTTTTTTCTCCATCAAAGAATTATAAATTTCAGGATAGTATTTTTTCAGGTCATATTCGAAAGCGTGAGAATGGAATTTTAACTGAGACTTCATGAAATTATGAACAGAAAACAGTTCTTCAATAGCATTTTGACCCGAAGATTGGATACCCACAAATCCCTTCAGGTTTTCACTAAATTCTACTTCCAGGATTTTTTCTATCAGATCCCGCTTGTCTGTCACCAAAGAATAAAGAGTCTTTTTTGACATGCCTAATTCTCTGGCTATATCGTCCATAGTGACACTCTTAACCCCATATTTACGGTACAATTCCCCGACTTTCAAATAGAAAGTATCATTTGCTTCTATCATTATATATCCTCTTGAAAACTATTTGCTATTAAAACGTATCCGGAGTGTAAATATTATCCAGGGTGCAAATATATATTTTCATTTTGAGTTTTTTTAAGAATTATTTGCGAAATAATTGTTAAAAATTGATGAATGCCCGATTTGGGGCTATGAGGTGGGGTGTAAATTAGTGGAGTTTAAATTGTGTTTTTGTTTTTAAATTTGGGAAATCATTTTTTGTATAAAATTCTTCAACCACGCTGTGGTTGCGGATTCATTATGGCAGCATACCCCAAGCGGCAAGCGCCTGGGGCTATTGTTCGTCCATCCCTCCGGGATGGGGAGATATTTGTAATAACTATATTTTAAATTAATGCCATTCACAAAAAACCCGGGACGGGTTTACGAACAATAGCCCCGGACGCTTGTCGTCCGGGGTAAGACGTAATGAGAATCCCCAGCCCCGGAGGCGGCTGCAGAAGAATTTGTGGCACATCCACCCTCGTGTCTCGAATGCTCACAACATTTCTGTTGGATGAAAAGATTGCTTCAGTCGCCTCGTGCCTCGGACTCCCTCGCAATGACGGGGCTTTGCCGTTGGGAGGATAAAAAAGTGGACGGCGCAGCCGCCCACTTTTTTATCCCGTTCCCGAAGCCGTGCCGTCATTGCCAGCTGGCGGAGAAGCAATCTCACCTCAATCTCCTGTTCCTCGAAACTGCTCCAGTCAAGCTGACGAAGGAGGCAAACCAATCTTTTCATCTTTCAAGAGTTTTACCATTCAACAACAAATTATAATAATTTATTAACTAATTTGCGGCACATTATTTGATTAAAAAAGAAAGTAAAAAAATATAACAAACACATTAAAATTATACAGATGAAGTCTATTTTGAAGGGTTTTTTAATTATCGGATTGTTGATGATTGGTATCGGAATATTTGCTCAGGAAACCGAAAAGAGAGAAATTGAGTCATATCATTCCATCAGCATTATCGGAAAAATAAGGTGTGAATTGTATAAATCTGAAAAAGCCGGATTAGAAGTTATTGCCAAAGGAACTGATTTGGCAAATGTTATAACAGAAAATGTTGACGGGACATTAAGTTTAAGGCTTAAAACCTCTACACCTAAAGAAGCTGAGATAAAAATAAAATTATATTATACTGAACTGGACGAGATTGATGTGCAGTCACAATCTTTGATTACCAGTCCGGAAGTACTTAAAGGAGAGAAAATGATTTTCAATAGCAGAGCGGGAGGGAAAATAGAATTAGAACTCGATCTTACTTCTCTCGAAGCTGATGCTAAACAAGGAGGCAGTCTGGTTTTTAGCGGACTGGTTGATAAACAGGAGGTTAAAGTGTCAACCGGTGGAGCTTATTCAGCCTATGAATTGAAATCTAATGATGCCTATGTTGTTGCCAATTCAGGAGGAAAAGCCAAAGTTTCAGTATCGCGTATAATTGATGCAAATGCAAGCTCAAAGGCTTTTATAGGTTATAAGGGAACTCCTGTAAGTACCTATATAAAAACAAATCTGGGTGGTGAGATTGCTCATCATTCTGAAGACGAGGATTCAGATTCGAAATAAAGCTTCGCGAAAATCATATCTGTAGGAGTTGTAATTTTAATATTTTCACGATTTCCTTCTACCAGATGTATTCTGAAACCATAACTTTCAATTACTGAAGCATCGTCGGTAAACTCGGTAGTGAATTCTTGTTCGTAGGCATTTTCCAGTTGCTCCCATACAAAAACCTGGGGAGTTTGAATAAGCTGAACATCTTCTCTTTGCAGCACTCTGTTTCCTGTTCCGGTGATAGCGCGAACCGATTCTGTAGGCTGAATGGCCGGGATAGCATTTCCTTTTTCTTCAGCTACCTTAAAACAACGGGAAATTGTTTCAACACTTACCAGGGGCCTTACACCATCATGAATAGCCGTAAGAGATCCGGGTGTAACCGCAAACAATCCACTTTTTACTGAATGATATCGGGATTCTCCACCAATCGCAACTTTATGTTTAATCTTGAAATTGTACTCAAGACAAGCCCGGTCCCAAATCGGAATCAGATTCATTGGGAGTACCACAACAATTTCAATTTGGGCATCGTAAGCGTAAAATTTATCGATAGTACGCATCAATACCGGCCGCTTATTAAGCTCAATGAATTGCTTGGGAATTTCGCTCCCCATCCTTTTACCGGATCCTCCCGCAACAATTATAACAGATTTTTGCATAGTCAAATGTAGGAAATAATTGTTAAATAAAAGTGAATATATAGCTGTTGAATTGTTTACAATCGTTAATTTCTAAGTAAGGCTTTTCTGTTATTGACAGTTTTCCTTCAATGATTTATTTTGAACAATTCTCCATTTTAGCCGTTGAGTGATAGTTGGCATACTGTAACTACTGAATTTGCTTTTATCATTAAAAAGCGGGATATTGGAATCAAAATTTCACAACATGTTAGATAAAAACATTTTTGTTTTTCTAAAAAATTTGAAAAACAACAATAGCAAGGAATGGTTCGATGAAAATCGTAATACCTATAAAGAATTGCGAAAGAACTTTATGGATTTTGTGTCACTTTTAATTTTCGAATTGAGTATCATTGATCCTTCAGTTCAGCATATTGAAGCAAAGGATTCTGTCTTTAGAATTAACAGAGACATCAGGTTTTCGAATGATAAAAGTCCGTATAAAATAAATATGGGAGCATTTATTACCCCGGGAGGAAAAAAAGCAGGTTTACCGGGTTATTACCTGCATTTGGAACCCGGTTCATGCTTTGTGGCAGGAGGAGTATATATGCCTCCTCCTAATGAGTTGAAATTAATTCGCAGTGCTATTTTCGAAAATCCGGTGGAATATAAAAAGATTACAGAGGCGAAAAGCTTTAAAAATTTATTTGGTGAAGTAGACGGTGTTAAGCTTAAAACTGCCCCAAAAGGATTTCCTAAAGAGGATAGTAATATCGAACTGATAAAACTGAAAAGTTATACCGTTTCTCATGCAATTGATGAAAAAATCCTTTCTCAAAAAAATGCCTTAGCTGAATTAATGAAGATTTATTCAGGCATGAAAGATTTTAATATGTTTTTGAAGAAGGGGCTTGAAGAATAGTGAATTTAACCATTCAACTCCCCTTATTAAATGTAACAGAAATAAGCACTTACATCGTGTCATTATCGCGCAGAATTCCCCACCAAGACCTGCGCCCGGGTAGCGGTATCACTGCTTGAGAACTCAAAAACGGATTACACCGACACACTAAGCATATAAATACCTCTTAATACTCTTTTTCGGTGTTTTTTCAAATTCTTCTTTTTGAATAATGAATTCAGAAACACTCATATATTTAGGAATCAGCTTATTAAGACTGTGCTTGTGTTGCTTAAATATGGTGCTAAGCTTTTCATCGCTTAATTGTTCTTTTTTCACCAAATCGGGATCGGGATAAACCAGAGCAACAATTTTGTTATCCTTCATAACTACAACCGATTCTTGTACAAAGGGCATATTGTTAATTTGGGCTTCAATTTCTTCAGGATAGATATTTTGACCGGAGGATCCTAATAACATATCCTTACTTCTCCCCCTGATATATACATAGTTTTCTTTATCAATTACACCTAAATCCCCGGTATGAAGCCAGCCTTCCTCGTCGAGAACCGCTTTGGTAGCCTCTTCATTTTTATAGTAACCTATCATAACATTCTCCCCTTTAACCATAATTTCACCCACCTCATTATAAGGATCTGAAGAATCAATTTTTATTTCGAGGGTATCTACAATTTTACCGGCCGATTTAAGCTTTGCTTTATCCCAATTGGCATAACTGATAAGTGGACCGCATTCTGTCATACCATATCCGATTGAAAAGGGAAATTTTATAGTTTTTAGAAAGAGTTCAGCGTCTTTATTAAAAGCAGCACCTCCAATTACAATTTCGTGGAAGTTGCCTCCAAATACATTAAATAGCTTGGTTTTTATCTTTTTATGAAGAAGAATGTTAAGCAATGGAACCTTCAGTAAAACTTTCATTACGGGTTTAGAAATAACGGGCAATAGTTGCTTTTTATAGATTTTTTCAATCACAAGAGGCGCAGATAAAATAAGTCGTGGCTTAATTTCTGCAAAAGCCTGAATAAGTATTTGTGGTGAAGGAATCTTTCCGAGTATGCTAATGTGACAGCCGAGAGTAAAGGGAAACAGAAATTCGAAAGCGCAACCGTATGAGTGAGCCAGTGGGAGGAAAGAAACTATTTTGTCGCCGGGTTTGAGGGGCATATTTTCGTGAGCATAGCGAATATTTGCTATTAATGAATTGTGTGTTATCATTACCCCTTTTGAAAAACCTGTAGTTCCGCTGGTATAGCTTATTTCAGCCAATTCACTGTTTTCAACTTTCCCGGTTTTAAAATCTTCCTGTTGAAGACCCTTTGGAAACTTCTTTTCGAAAAGCTGTTTAATTTTTTCATCAAGCTTACTTTGAACAGAATCTTGAGAAAATAGTAATGAAAAGTCAGTAAGACTGAATACATATTTAAGTTGAGGCATTTTTTTTATATTCAGAGAGCTGTAATTTTCTTCACCGGTGAAAAAGATTACAGAATCGGAGTGATTCACAATATGGTGGATGCTCTCAGGAGTAAAATCGGGAAGTATTGGAACTATAACAGCACCATAGCTGACTGTGGCAAGAAAAACAATACCCCATGAGGCGGAGTTTTTTCCCAGAAGTGAAATTTTATCCCCTCTTTTAATACCTGCAAGCTCAAAGCCCATATGGATGCGGGTAATGTGACCGGCAACATCTTTATAGAGAAAACTTTTCCCCTTATAGTCGGCAAGAGCTTCTTTTTCCCAGTTCGCTTTAATGCTACTTTCCAGGAATCCTACAAAATTTTCTTTAAGCATGGCTTTATTTAATGGTGAGGAACAAATATAATTCTATTATAGCCTTTTTCAAACTTTTTTTAGCAATTGGTCGAACGGACGAAAATTCACAAGAATCACATTAATTAAAGTATTTTATATATTTTTAGCAACAAAACAAAGCTTTTCTATGAAAGATTTTACTCCCGAACACCTTGGTTTTACTATTGCGGTTCTAGTATCAACACTCGGTTTTGTATTCTATCATTTTTATAATGAAAGACAAAGAGACAGATTTGCTAAAGGAAGTTTAAAGCAGGTTCTAATACAGCGATTGTCTGGGGTTTTTATTTTTGGATTTCTTCCTGCTTTATTGCTTATAATTGTAAAATCCGGAGGAGAAATCAGCTCTTTTATCGGAAAGGCTTCATCAAATATATTAATCCCATTAGGAATTTTAACCGCTTTACTTATACCGGTAAGTTTTTATAATGCTAAAGGTGAAGAAAACTTATCAATGTATCCGCAGATAAGAGAAGAGAATTGGAATTTTTCACTTTTAGTTGTTAGTGCTTTGAGCTGGATAGCCTATTTATTCGCATACGAGTTTCTGTTCAGAGGGATTTTTCTGAGCAGTTCATTAAATTTTCTGGGCTTATGGCCTGCTATTATTTTAAATGTTGGAATTTATTCTCTGGTACATATCCCCAAAGGGATAAAGGAGGCCTTCTGGTCAATAGTATTAGGTGTTATTATGTGTTTACTGGTAATACAGACGGGTTCCTTTTGGATTGCATTTTTTATTCATGTTGTTCTTGCTCTCAGTAATGAGTGGTTTTCTCTCAGGGCTCATCCCGATATTCATTTTAAACTCAACTAATGAATGTATTTGTAAGTGGGGCAACCGGTTTTATTGGAAGCAAGCTGGCTCTGGCTCTTGCAGAAAAAGGAATTATAGTGCATGCGCTTTATCGCTCTGATGAAAAAGCCAAATCGATTCAACATAAGAATATAAAGCTTTTTAAAGGAGATATTCTAAATTTGAACAGTCTCAGATCAGCTATTGAAAATTGCGAACAGGTATATCATGTAGCTGCTTTTGCAAGGGCATGGACAAAGAATCCGGATGACATTTACTCATTAAATATAGACGGAGCTCTGAATGTACTTAATGTTTCTTCTGAAGCTGGAGTTAAGAGAGTAGTTTTAACTTCTACAGCGGGTGTTTTAGGAGCTTCAAAGGAGGGTGTGATAAACGAAACTTCTTTACCCGACGAGGCTTTTTCTCATTATGAAAAATCAAAATCCATTATTGAAAAGAAGATTCGGGACGAATCTTTTGGGGATACTGAAATAGTTATTGTAAGTCCAAGCAGAGTATATGGTCCCGGCCTGCTAAGTGAGAGTAACAGTGTAACAAGCCTGATTAATAAATTCATGCTTGGTAGCTGGAGATTTATTCCCGGAAATGGCGAAAGTATTGCTAATTATGTCTTTATCGACGATGTAATCCGTGGCCATATTTTGGCGATGGAAAAGGGAAGAGATCGCGAAAAATATATTCTGGGTGGAGAAAACATTTCCTATAATAAACTATTTGAAATTCTTGAAGAGATAAGAGGCAAACGAACCAGGCTTTATAAAATCCCATTGTTTATTATGTTGTTTATTTCCCATGTTTTTATGCTTTTATCATTTTTTGGTATATCACCAATGATAACCCCAGCTTTGGTAAAAAAATACAATAAGAATTTTAGGCTGGATATAACAAAAGCCCAAAATGAATTAGCTTATAAACCGATTGAATTTAAGGAAGGAGCCCTTTTGACATGTCAGTGGGGGAACTGGATTTAGAGAGACGTTAAAAATTTCTTTTTAGGGGCTTTAAACTCATTTACTCAAGCTGGCTAATTTTAAGTAGTCTCTCATAATTTTTTATTTCATACTGTTTTCCTGTTATTTTGATGAGTTTGTCTTTTTTGAATTTTGTAAGGATACGGGTAATGCTTTCCGGCGACATATTGGCCATTTCTGCCAGATCGTTTCTCGATAATGTCATAGAAAAGCTTCGGTTTTTATAAATATTATTTGTGAGGTAAAGGAGGGCGTCGGCTAATCTTCCATCCATTTGCTTTTGAGTAATGCAGATGTACCGATCGTAATTTTCAGTACAGAAAGAATTTAAAGTTTTAATAACTTCAGAAGCAAAAGCCCCATTCGAATTGCAATAATTCTCAAAGGTTTTGATATCTATGGAGCATATTACACAATCTTCCACAGCAGAGGCAGAGTGTAGAAAGACATTATTACCAAATAATGCTGAAAGACCTATCATTTTTTCGGCTGGTAGAATATTTAAAACAACATGCTTATCATTCTCGGTCTCCAGATAAGACTTAACCAAACCACTATAAATAAACATGATATTTGAGGCAAAAGCGCCTTGTTTGCAAATTATTTCACCTTTTTTGAACTTAATTTCCAATCGATTTGCATCGATAAACTTATGATCGGCTTTTCTTAAAATATTGAAGCACGAAGATTTTTTCTTGCAAGAGGTACAATTGATCTTTTTTTGATTTACAGCCACAATTTTATTTTTTATAGTAAATCATTGTTGTCCGGAAAAAATATGAGATTGTTTCGCTGCGCTCGCAGCGTGGCAATCTATATAGTTTTTTCAGGTTTTACCTGACAATAATATTAGTAAATATATAAATTTACTTTCTTATTTAGAAGTAGAATTCCTGATAAGCATAACTAATTCTTCCACAGCTTTTTCCTCAGGTATATTTTTCTTTACAGCTTCCCGTCCTTTGTACAATGTTACCAATCCGGGTCCGGCTCCAACATAGCCAAAGTCGGCATCAGCCATTTCTCCCGGTCCATTAACAATGCAACCCATCACCCCAATTTTTAATCCTTTAAATTCGGAGGTTGCATCTTTAATTTTTTTTAAGATGTCCTGAATTTTAAAAAGGGTTCGTCCGCATGATGGACAAGAGATATACTCTGTTTTTGTTATGCGGGTGCCGGTAGCCTGTAAAATATTAAAGCTTAACTCCCTGATAAAGGAGTCTGGAATTTCCGGGTTCTCATCTTCAATCCATAAGCCATCACCATAGCCATCGTTTAAAAGTGAACCAAATTCTGTTGCGGCCTTTATCAGAAGTTCTTCCTTGTTTTTTGAATTAAACTTTTTGTAAAGTATAACAGGAAGGAGACAGCCGATTTTCCCTAACTTCCTGAAAAACTCCCGTGCATGTTGAATAGTTGATTCGCTGCTTAGCCGAATGATAAGCGAAGCATACAAATCATTTTCTATAATTTCATAAAACTTAATCGGAGTTTCCTGTACATCAACAGCTATAAAATTAAGTCCGAAAATGTCATTAATTCTTAAACCATAATCTTTCCATTCTATGAGAGGGAAATGGTTTTTCAGTTTTGAATACTTTTCCCTCCAATCATTAAAATCCGAAATCAGGTTTATTGGCGCTTTCAATTCACAGGATGAATGGTTATTACCTATAAAAATGAAATTGGCTGCCTGTGGCAGGCTTTCAATATTCCCCTTATCCACGGTTAAATAACCCATTTCGGAAAGATATTCCATTGTAGGTTCTTCATTACCCGAACCGGCAATAACCACAGGAACATTTTTCCCGCCAATTGATTCTGTTGGAAGACTAAGTCTTTTATTGTATTCAAAAGGATTAAAAAAGTGATCCTGCTTTAGTATATATTCAGGTGTTCTGGCTCTGTTACCAAAAGTATTAACAATTTGCTTAGCCACAGGAATTTCTTTTTCCGGGTCTTCGGTAAGTGAAACTCTTATGGTATCGCCAATTCCGTCAAACAGCAGCCCTCCAATCCCTATTGTCGATTTAATCCTGCCATCTTCAGCATCGCCGGCTTCGGTTACGCCCAGATGAACAGGGTAACTGAATCCCTCTTCATACATGCGTTTCATAAGTAACCGATTTGCAAATACCATTGTGCGGGTATTGCTCGACTTAATAGATATAACGAGCTTTTGAAAATTTTCCTTGTCGAAAATCCGGATAAACTCCAAAGCAGATTCTACCATTCCCTGGGGAGTATCACCATACCAATTCATCATTCTTTCTGAAAGCGAGCCGTGATTAACTCCTATTCGAATAGCGGTATTATGTTCCATGCAGATTCTGATGAGGGGTACTAATCTTTCCCTGATTTTCCCTGCCTGAAGTCTTTGTTCCTGAACCGAGAATTTTAATGAACCCTCATATTTTCTTTCGAGATAATTCCCGGGATTTATCCTTACTTTCTCAACAATTTTAGCTGCCTCCTCTGCCACTTTGGGTAAAAAATGCACATCGGCAACAAGTGGCTGAGTATAATTTCTTTTATGAAGTTCCTCCCGAATTTTTTTAAGACTTATAACCTCCTTAAGACTTTGAGTGGTGATGCGAACCATTTGTCCGCCGGCATTAAAAATTCTGATGCATTCTTCAACAGTTGCCTCTATATTATTGGTATCGGTACTGGTCATCGACTGCAATACAATCGGGGAGTCGCCGCCCAGTTCAATATTGCCTATTTGTATTTTTTTTGATTGAAACATTTTCAAGTATGTGGACAACAAAATTAGCGTATATTTTAAAAAAGGAAAACCTTAGTTACCAACCTACATTAATCCCGAAATTAAGAGTTCCTGTTTTTCCCTGTTCAAATTCCGGGGTCCACATATCGAGATAACTTTCCTCTCCTTCAACATTTTGAAATGAATATCCTATTCGTAAATAGATATCGTTTATAATTTGCCAGTTAAAATTAAGGGTCAGTTTATCAGAAGTCCATACTGTTGGGGTAAATGGCTCAATAGATTGTCGGGGCAAGCTTCCTAAAAGAGTATGATCGGGCCCTTTTTCTGCATGGTTCCAGCTAAGTTTTATATCCATATTCCGACCGGGACGGTAGCCTAGCTGCAGAAAGATTTCTTTTGCATTGTCTTCGAGGTAATGTCCCAAATTAAAAAGGTTAGACTCGAACGTGAGGGTTGGCACATTATGCCTGAAAATAAGAGCATTACTTATGGTATACTCAAAACCTGCGTATGCGTTTGGAATAAGATTGCTTATATGACTCCCGATTTTAAAACTGTAAAAGTTGTGATTATCAGGATCTGTAATTCTTTTAACGGCTACTTCATCAACAAATAAACTGGAATAGAAATGAAAATATTTAAAGGGGCGGGCAGAAAGATCAATGAACATTTGTGAATTCATATTATTTATACCAGAGCTGAGCTGATGATCCAGAGCTTTAAAAAACATTACAGGTATAAAATAAGCCGCTTTGGCATTGTCGTAATCGTAGATTATGCTATTCCCAAAACTAATATAAAAGTTTTTAAAGGGTTTGAAGGTAAACAGGTTTGCGGCAATATATTTACCATGGTAGACCTCACGGAAACTGGTGCCGTATGCATTAGTTACATAAAAGGATCTGGCAGAATCAACGACCTGAGAGTTTAGCCAAGCATGTATATATTTAAATTCGAACCAATTAACCGGTTTAATCTCAAAATTTAACCGGGGAACAGAGGGCGTCCGGCCTGAAAGAATGGCAGAGCCATTATAATTGCTTCCCCAAACAAAATGATCTTTTATCAATCCAATACTGCCAATACCAAAATCGTAAGTTACGCCACCCCGCGACTCCCAATAATCTACTTGTCCGTTCCCATAGGTTTTAAAATTGGCGCCGCCATAGTTTTGGTTCATAAAATCAGGCTGGCTTAGAAATTCACTTTCATGATTGTCGCGTAAACTCCCCCAAAATCCAAACTTGCCAATACCAGCCCATGCTTCTGCGCCGTTCCACCAATGCGAGGCGGCACCCTTATTATTGATCAGGTAATTTCCTCCAAGAATAGGATTTACCGTAAATGAAAAGGAAGAGTCGATATAGGAAAGGAGGTCGATGCGCTTGTTAAAGTTGGTTGAAGTAACAAGTTCTTTATTGTAATCTTTAAGGTAGAAAGCCAGTTCCTTTTGCTGGCGGGGGTTTAGCAGCTCTGTGTTAATGGAATAAAGTATACCGGCAATTTGCTTCCGGCTGTGGGAGATTGTTTGTGTATTAAAATCAATAATATGTGAGTTGCTTAGTTCATTCAAAAAAACATAAACCTTATTGCTAGGGTGAACGGGAATATATTGGGCAGAGAGCTTATTAGCAAAGGAAAATGCAAATGAGAAAAAGAAGGAAAAAATAAGAATCTGAAAGATATTTCGAAAAGAAGAAGATTTTTTTTGGAGAATATAATTGCGGGACAGTGAAAGCATAATTATATCGACATTGGTTGGAGTAAAGATAGTGAAAATTGGACTGAGATTTTGATTTATTTTTTTGAACACTCTCCACGGGTCAGTTCTGCCGCATCAATCTATTTTGCCAGAAGCTCCCCAAAAACTTCTTCCAGGCTCTTTTCCTTTTTTTGCAAGGAGAGTATGGTTAGTTTGTTTTCCACAGCAAAATTAAACAGAAGGGGACGAATATCTGTATCTGCTTTGCTTTCAATAAGGAGTTTGTTCTCCCCGATTTTTTTATATTGGATAACACCCTCGATTTCATTAATTTTTTCGGAGTTTGAAATTTTGTCGAGCTCAATGACAACAGTATTGGTTGTTTCCCGGGCTAAACTTATTTCTTCGGCAGAACCATCAGCAAGTATTTCGCCTCTGTTTATCATTATAACCCTGGTGCAAATTGCCTTTACTTCCTGCATCAGGTGTGTGGAGAGAAGTATGGTTTTATCTTTTCCTAGTGACAGAATCAGATTACGGATTTCAATTATTTGTCCGGGATCCAGTCCGCTGGTTGGTTCATCCAGAATGAGCACTTCCGGATTATGAATAATAGCTTGGGCAAGCCCCACTCTTTGCCGATAACCTTTAGATAGGGCTCCAATTTTTTTATGTTGTTCCCTGGCTAAACCTGTCAGCTCAATTACTTTGTTAACAGATAAATATCCTGAAACAATTTCCTTTCCAACCCTGGATCCCACATACATTTTTAAAACATAATCGAGGTATTCCCTTACATACATTTCGGGATACAAAGGATTGTTTTCAGGAAGGTAACCTAAAATGCGTTTAATTTTTAAATTATGGTCGCGAACATTTAATCCTGCTATAAATGCCTGACCAGAATCGGGAGGTAAAAATCCGGTTAGAATTTTCATGGTTGTCGATTTACCGGCGCCATTTGGCCCGATAAATCCAACAATTTCACCTTTTTGAATCTCAAAACTTATATTGTTAACCGCTTTTTGAGAGCCGAAGGTTTTCGTTAAGGATTCTACTTTTATTGACATGAGGCAAATTTAAGAAAAACAGGGTTTTACGTTTCAGGTTTCAGATTTATTCCGATTGGCTTAGTATTAGCTTGAAAAACAAAATGCATAAACCCGGCTCAACCTGAAACCTAAAAACATTAAACCTTACAACTCCTGTTTTCTACTCACAACCCGGAATTCTTTCCATTTTGGAAAGAGCGATATCTTCAATTACTCCAACCAGTGCTTTATTGTATGCTTCGCAAGCTAAGTCAAGTTCTGCTTTGTTAAAATAAGCATTACCAATTTCAAGATTGATAGCAGCAATTTTTATTTCAACCGTTTCTAATTCGAGAGCTTTTAATCCGTGCTCAATAGCAAGATCAGATTCTCCCATACGATTATTTATTATTGCTAATTGGTAATTAGCGTCTGAATTTTCAGGATGGAATTCCAGAGCTTTTTTAAAAGCTTCGATTGCATAACTAAAATCCTCATCAACCGGATCCATATCTTCCAGCTCCATTTTGCCCATTTCCACAAAATAACCGGCTAATCCATCCTGTGCCTCACGCAAGGTTTTCTCGTCACCCTGAGCCTTCGAAAGTTCAATGGCTTTAGTCAATGAGGCAATCATTTCTTCCTCGTTAAAATTATTCTTATAACAAAGACCTAATCCAAGATGAGCTTTAGCATAATCTGGTGAATAATTAACCGCACTTGAAAAATAATTCAATGCACCTTCGCAATCATCTGACTTAATTTTTTGAGTACCAACACCGGTTAATAGTGCCGGCAGATAATTCATAGCCTTGGACTTATATTCTTCATTATTTCCATAGGCATTTGCCAAATTCACAGTATTTTCGAGATAAGGGATTGCGTTTTCGTAATCTTTTTGCTTCATATAACCAATGGCGGCCTGATAATTCAGCAATGGAATTTGATTTTTCGATTTCACAGCAAGGTCATCAGCGTCCTGACCAACTGTTTCAGCCATAGCAATCACTTCTTGTAAGTGATTTATAGCGATTGTATATTCCCCTTTGTTTATGTGGTCAGCTCCCGTATTAAATTTTGCAACCACGTCCTCATAAGTTTGTCCGAAAATTGCTCCGGTAATTAATAAAGAAAAAAGGAGTAAGGCAGACTTTAACTTTGTCATAATCATCAATTTTGGTTAAGATTAAATTTTTCAGCCACAAATATATAACAATTTGTTTTTTCAACAATTTTATAAGGGCCTTAAATTGAGTATATTCAAATATCTTGCCAAAACAATATTTTGGTATTTCTTCCCTGTTTATAAAAAAATATTAAATTTGCATAAATTTTGTGGAGAGATTTGACTGATTGCAACCACCAAAAAAAATGCTAAAACGGAGATTAACATTCATTTTTACGCAATCAGAAAACTTTTTCAGGAATTATATTGTTCTATGTGCTATGGATATATTTTCCAATAGTTTCAAATTATTTAAATAATAATTATGTCATATTTATTTACATCAGAATCTGTGTCAGAAGGTCATCCTGACAAAGTCGCAGACCAAATATCAGATGCCATTTTGGATCAAATTTTAGCGTATGACCCTTCTTCAAAAGTAGCTTGCGAAACCCTGGTAACCACAGGGCAGGTTGTAATAGCGGGAGAAATCAGGACATCGACTTATGTAGATGTGCAAAAAGTGGCTCGCGAGGTCATAAATCGTATTGGTTATACTAAGAGTGAGTATATGTTCGACGGCGATAGTTGCGGAGTATTAACGGCTATTCATGAACAATCTGACGATATCAACCGTGGCGTTGACAGAGAAAGTCAAATGGATCAGGGTGCCGGCGATCAGGGCATGATGTTCGGTTATGCCAGTCAGGAAACAGATAATTATATGCCATTATCTCTTGAGATTTCTCACCTTCTTTTACAGGAACTTGCAGCAATTCGCCGGGAAGGGAAGGTAATGACTTATTTACGCCCTGATTCTAAATCGCAGCTGACCATAGAGTACAATGACGATCATTCTTTGAAGCGAATTCATACCATTGTTGTTTCCACACAACACGATAATTTTGATGATGATGACAACAAAATGCTGGCAAAAATTGAAGAGGACGTTAAGAATATTCTTATTCCCAGAGTGAAAGCTCTTTTGCCGGAGCGTGTTCAGGAATTTTTTAACGGCGACATCATTTATCATGTTAATCCAACCGGGAAATTCGTAATAGGAGGACCTCATGGTGATACAGGTTTAACCGGAAGAAAGATAATTGTAGATACGTATGGTGGTAAAGGTGGTCATGGTGGTGGTGCTTTTTCAGGTAAAGACCCATCGAAAGTTGACCGTTCAGCTGCGTATGCAGCACGTCATATTGCCAAGAATATGGTGGCTGCGGGGGTAGCAGATGAAATTCTTGTGCAGTTATCCTATGCCATTGGCGTTGCCGAGCCTGTTGGTGTTTATGTTGATACCTATGGTACTTCGAAGGTGAAATTAACCAATGGAGAATTTGCCGAAAAGATCAAAAAAACCTTTGACCTTCGTCCTGCTGCCATTGAGCAAAGACTAAAACTCAGAAATCCAATATATTCAGAAACAGCTGCATATGGACACATGGGACGTACACCAGAAACGATAAAGAAGACTTTCACATCTCCCTATTTCGAGGATGTAAATCTTGAAGTAGAGCTGTTTACCTGGGAAAAGCTCGATTATGTTGAACAGATTAAAAAGGAGTTTGGTTTATAGTTTGGAATCTTTATTTTACAAGGATTCTCATTATTTCATAATAAATAAATTTTTCAGGAAATTATGAAAGGCTGGTATGCGATTTACACTAAAGCCCGGAATGAGAAGAAGGTGGCCTCACTGTTTTTGAGGGATGGGATTGAACACTATCTTCCACTGATAGAAAGGGTAAAAATCTGGAGCGACCGGAAGAAAAAAGTTGAAGAACCTTTATTCACTTCTTATGTATTTGTTCATATAGAAGAAAAAGAACACTTAAAAGTACTTCAAACAGTGGGTGTAGTGCGGTTTATAAGTTTTGAGGGCAAAAAAGTTTCTATCAGACCGGCAGAAATTGAAGCCATACGAAAATATGCTGAAACAGGAGAGGAGTTTTTACTCAACGAAACCGATTATAAGCCCGGGAAAAAAGTTAAGGTTATTATTGGTCCGATGAAAGGACTTGAAGGTAAACTGGTTGAAATTCTGGGAAAGCAGAGAGTAAAAGTAGAGATCGAGGCGGTTGGAAAGGCAGTTTTTATAAGGATACCCAAAGGCAGTCTTGAAATTATTGGGAAGTATGAAGAAAACGGTGCTGAGAATCTCTGGTAAATAATCTAATATAAAGACAAACAGGCAATCATTATGATAAATCCTGCAAAATAACCTGCATAAACCTGAGCCGGTGAATGAGCTTCAAGATATATGCGGGACGATCCTGTTAAACCAGTCGCTATAATTACGCCAATAAGTGAAAAATAAAGGTTGATATTCAGATTAATGGATGCCATTGCTACCAAACCGGTTAAACCACCAAGACCTATCATATGAGTGCTGATTTTCCATTTTAGAGAAATGATCAAACCTGCAAATACGGATAAGAAGGCTCCAAAAATATAGGCATGTAAAAACTGAACTATAGGGATTCTTTGAAAGAGGATGTAGGTAAGGAAATAAAACATACTTGTCAGAACCAGAGGATAAATCCTTTCTTTTCGTTCATCAAGAACCAGATTGTTTATTTTTCCCTGAAGTAAGAAAATGGGCAATATAACAAATGGCAGAACCAGTGTTCCAATAGCAATTAGAAGGATAATGGTATTTTTTGCCTGAGCCGGAATGTACACCAGGTAGGAATCGGTATAGAGCAACAAAACAATTCCAATGGTTGGCATCAGAAGAGGGTGGAAAGTAATAGAAAATGACTGGGCAATTTTCTTTAACATATTATATTTCTTTTCTTAAGCGAGCGACGGGTATATTCAATTGTTCTCTATATTTTGCCACAGTACGTCTGGCAATGAGGTACCCTTTTTCTTGTAATATTTCAGATAATTTTTCGTCGGTTAAAGGTTTTCTTTTTTCTTCACCTGAAATGCACTCTTCCAGAATTTTTTTAATCTCCCGTGTCGATACCTCCTCACCAGAATCTGTTTGCATACCTTCAGAAAAGAAATATTTCAAAGGATAAATTCCAAAATGCGTTTGAATGTATTTTGAATTTGCTACCCGGGAAACCGTTGAAATGTCCAAATTAGTAATTTCAGCAATATCTTTAAGTATCATCGGTTTCATTTTTACCTCATCACCGTCAAGAAAATATTCTTCCTGATAATGCAATATGGCATTCATTGTTAAAAGAAGGGTATTTTGCCTTTGTTTTATGGCGTCAATAAACCAACGGGCAGAATCGAGCTTCTGTTTTACAAAGCTAAATGCATCTTTATCAGGTTTTGCGCCAGATTTTTTATTGTCAGCATAGGTCGCCAGCATATCGCTATAATGCCGGCTTATTCTTAACTCGGGAACATTCCTTGCATTTAAACTTAACTGCAATACTCCATCGGTATTTTCCAGAATAAAATCGGGGATAATCTGTTCGCTGGTTTTGTTCATCGGATCGCTGAACGCGTTGCCAGGTTTAGGATTAAGTTTTGTGACCTCAGAAATGGCATCTTTCATATCGTCATCGCTAAGGTTCAAACGAGCGATAATTTTGTCGTAGTGTCTTTTTGAAAATTCATCAAAATGAAACTTCAAAATATCATGGGTATTTTTTATAACTACATTGCTCAGATCTTTCCGCTTTATCTGTAATAAGAGACATTCCTGCAGGTCACGGGCGCCAATTCCCGGAGGATCAAAATCATGAATGATATCCAGCACTTCCCTCAATTCAGTTTCGTTTGTCTCAATACCCATTGAAAAAGCAAGATCGTCAACAATGGCTTCCAGTTTTCTTCTCAGATAGCCATCGTCATCAATATTTCCGATTAAATATGAGGCCAACATTTCTTCCCTTTCGGTTAGCTTGCGCAGACCTAATTGAGTAATAAGGTTTTCGCCAAAAGAAGAACCTACCGAGAAGGGAATTTCTTCAAATTTATCGTCTTTGGAATAATTATTAGCATTTAGTTTATAACTTGGAAGTTCGTCATCATCCATATAATCTTCAAGAGTGAATTCGTCCTGATCATTCTGACTGTCATCATTCTCTTCGACATTGCTTTCATATTCATCTTCTTTATCAGCTCCTTCCTCAAGAGTTGGATTTTCCTCCATTTCTCTTTTGATCCGTTGTTCCAGCATAATAGTTGGAATCTCTAACAGCTTTATCATTTGTATCTGCTGCGGAGACAACTTTTGTAATAGTTTCTGCTGAAGACTTTGTTTTAACATTTTACCTCTTTAAATCTTAATAATGGATGTAAATTTAAAAAACTAATTATTGTAAAAATAGTTGATTTTTTTGAGGCCACAATAGGGAAAGTAATTATGACAGAATAATATAATACATATACCGGTTTATATTGTAATTTACACCAAATTCTCTGTTAGAATTCAGCATTCCGAGGAGTTCTTGGGAAAGGAATGACGTCGCGAATATTAGTCATGCCGGTTACAAAGAGCATTAACCTCTCAAATCCCAGACCGAAACCGGAATGCACTACTGTACCATAACGGCGGGTATCTAAAAACCACCATAATTCCTCTTCTGGGAGATTCATTTCGCGAATACGGGTGAGAAGTTTCTCCATCACCTCTTCACGTTGCGAACCCCCAATAATTTCTCCTATTCTTGGGAAAAGAACATCCATGGCGCGAACCGTTTTTCCGTCATCATTCTGTTTCATGTAAAAGGCTTTGATTTCTTTTGGGTAATCGCTCAGAATAACAGGCTTTTTATAGTGTTTTTCAACCAGATATCTTTCGTGTTCCGATTGCAAATCAACACCCCAACTAACAGGAAATTCAAATTTCTGATCTGCTTTTTCAAGAACTTTTATGGCATCAGTATAGCTCAATCGTACAAAATCAACTTCAGCCACACTTTTCAGTCTGTTAATTAATTCCTTATCGACCATATTATTCAAAAATTCAATATCATCCTTGCAATTATCGAGTGCGTATTTAATGAGGTATTTAAGAAATTCTTCAGCAAGATCCATGTTATCATTAATATCGTTAAACGCAACTTCCGGCTCAATCATCCAGAATTCAGCCAGGTGACGGGGTGTATTCGAATTTTCAGCCCTGAATGTGGGGCCGAAAGTATAAACTCCTCCCAATGCCAGAGCTCCCAGTTCAGCTTCCAGTTGACCAGAAACGGTAAGATTTGTTGGTCTGGCAAAAAAATCCTGAGAAAAATCCACTTCTTTCTTGTCGTTTAAAGGCGGTTTTGCAGGATCCAGGGTGGTTACCCTGAACATTTCACCAGCCCCTTCAGCATCTGAGGAAGTAATTATCGGGGAATGAATATTAAAAAATCCTTTGTCGTTGAAATACTTGTGGATAGCGAAACTAAGTGCATGCCTGATACGAAAAACAGCTCCAAAAGTATTTGTGCGGAATCTCAAGTGAGCAATCTCTCTCAGGAACTCCATGGAATGTCCCTTTTTTTGCAGAGGATACGTATCCGGATCAGCTTCTCCGTACAATACAATATTGTCGGCTTGAATTTCAATACTCTGACCTTGTCCTGATGACTGAACCAGAGTTCCGCTTATCTCGAGACTGGCTCCGGTGGTAATCTTTTTTAAAAGATCTTCCTCAAAAGCCGGCACATCAATTACAGCTTGGATGTTATGAATGGTTGATCCATCATTTACTGCGATGAAAGCAATATTTTTATTTCCTCTCTTTGTTCGTACCCAACCCTTAATCAATACACTTTTATCAAAATCATTCGATTGAAGAAGATCTTTAATACTTGTTCTTTTAATATCCATGATAAAAAATTTATTCTATGTTTTAATTTTTTTCAATAATCGACAATCAAGAATAATCCATTCAAGAATTATACTAATCGATGCAGTAGCTTTAAAAGCTCTAAATCTTTATTTATCTCTGCTATAAAAAAGTTACATCCTTTTAAATGAAGAACTATTTCATGCTTTGAATCTGCAAAAGTAATATTTATTGCGTATAGCTCAACAATTGAGGATTAAAAAGACAAGGTCAAGGAATATATAATCATTAGATTATAAAGGAAAGAATCGATATTTTCCAAAAATAATCTTTGCTGTCATTGCATACCATAAGCAAATTTTTAAAAGAAACAGTTATTCACTTCTTTGTTTTATGCTAGTTTTTAAGAGGGGTTTAGTTTCTGATATTGAACTATTTATACCAAAAGCTTAATAAACCAATCCCGAATTCCCGGAGTGGTTGAAACTTGTGGCATTCAGCATATAAAGAATGAACTTCTCCACTATTTTTACTGAAGACAAAAATGGTAGGAAGCATACAAGAAAATTTGATTCTTTCCGTTTATATCAGGGATACAGTCGGGTTTGTTAAAATCTGATTAAAAGCTGCTTTATTCTTTCTTTCTTTTGTGATATATAGTAATTAACTTTGTTGCATTCAAACAATAACTTTTAATGAAGGAAAAGAAGACCATTTTAGTAACCTGGGATTTTACAGAAGTGTCTGATAATGCATTTTTGCATGCCCTCAAAATTGCCAGAAGTGTTGATAATACCATTCGTTTGGTCCATATTGTTAAGGCAGACGAGGAATCTGTTTTAAAAGAAGTAAAAGAAAAACTGAAGGCTAAAACTGAGGAGTTGACAAAGTTTCACAATATTCCTGTTGAATCAGTTCTTTTAAAGGGCACCATATTTAGTGAAATTTCCAAATATGCCTCTGATAATAAAGATGTTGTGATGGTTGTGATGGGTACCCACGGGATAAAAGGGAAGCAAAAATATTTTGGAAGTGCGGCATTGAAGGTAATAATCGGATCAACGATTCCTTTTGTGGTAGTGCAAAATCCTCCCGAAGAAAAAGAACATTTTTCCGATGTTGTATTCCCAATAGATTTTAAATCTGAGAATAAGGAAAAATTATTTTGGGCCATTTATATGGGAAAGTATTTGAATGCGAAAATTCACCTTTTCAAATCACCTGTAACTGATAAATCACTTTCAAAGAAAGTTAAAGTAAATCTGAATTTTGCCATACGATTTCTTATTCAAAATAATATTGATTATGAAATTCATACAAGCGTAAAATCAGGTAATTTTGCAAAGGAAGTAATGTCGTTTTCCCGTGAGATTAAAGCGGATATGATAATTATAACCACCACCAAGCACATTACTTTTCTTGATTATATTTTTGGAGCTCCTGAACAATATATCATGGCCAACGCATCGCGTATCCCGGTTATGGTGGTTAATCCAAAAGCGAATTTTGCGAATATGGGGCAATTTATGTTTGGAAGATAGGATTGGGCTCTGAGACTGTATGTATTTAAAGATCAGCCACTTAAATTTACACAAAAACCTAATCGGGTATTTCATTTCTATATCAATACCCGAACCTTACTTTCTTTGGTAAGTTTTAAATTTTGCAGATCGGCCCTTTCAATTAATACCACTCCCGGCTTCTTCCCTTTCTCAAAACTACCAAAATGCGATCCCAGATTCAGAGCTTTTGCCCCATTTATAGTGGCAAATTGAATCAGAGAACTTAAAGCTAACTCCTTATGCTCCAATTGCAAGGCTTTCATTTCTTCCAGGATAGAAAGTCTGTGATTCGATGCCAGACTGTCGGTGCCAAGGCAGATATTATCGGGGTAATTTTCAATAAGAAAGGTTCCGGGTTTTTCTTTTGATATATAGAAGTTTGAATTTGGGCAGAGGCAAAACCATGTATTGTCTGATTCAAGATAGCTTTCGTCAATATCAGTTTGTTTGGTATAGACATTGTGGACAAGCAGTAGGCTGGGGGTTTTAGGCAGGTATTGACTTATATATTTTAATGAATTCATTTCACGAGGCAGGGAATCGCCTGTTTCCATTCCTAATTTTGTGAATAATTCATAAAACCTTCCTTTACCGGTTTTGATAAAATCATTTTCAAATTCAGATTCCTGAGAATGAATGCTGATGGGATTATCGATTGTATTTAGATTGTTACGAAAGAGGGTGAATAATTTTTCCGACACGCTATATGGAGCATGAGGGGTAAGGGATGCCCTTAGTTTATATTCATTTCTTGCTGTATTTAATAAATTTACACCTTTACTGAAAGTCTCTTCAGCCATCCTGTTCTGCATATTGAAAATCTCGATGTAGGTATGGTAAAAAATAGTACTTTGAGATTTTACATGGAAACTGTCAATCTTATTGGAAATATCCCCAACGGCAACAATACCTTCACGTTTCATTTCCTCGTCGGCTTTAGCGATTGCCTTTTCAATTTCGGCTTGTTCAGATCTCCTTCCGGTTACTATTGAATAAATAAACTTATCCAGGCCTTCTCCTTCAGGAATACGATTTTTGAGATGTGATAATTCAATATGGCAATGAGCATTAATGAACCCGGGGCAAATAATGCCATTATAGAATTCTGTTCCTTCCTCCTCAATATTTGGCGATTTGTTTTCCCTTAGTTCATATACCCTTCCATTTTCATCTAAAGTAAGAATGGCATTTTTTAAGAGACCATTATTTGGAGAATATATATAATTGGCTGATATTTTACGCATAACTTCAATGTATCAGGAAGAAACCAAAGCAGGAAAATAAAAGGTTGAATTATTCTGAATTTTGGCGATAGGATTCTTCATATTCTTCTTTAATAAGAGTTTCTGTTGAATCCAGCCTCACACTTAACTGAAGCAAAACTTCATCATAAATTTCCTTATATAAGTCACTGCGGCGTGTATAGGCACTTACTGTGCTGTCGAACTCAGCTTGTGTTACCTTGTGTTTTTCAAAAATTAACTTATATATATTAATAGAATCTTCAGGGGCAAATTTACGGTAGTACTCCGACTCATTTGTTATAGCGTCCAAAATATGCATATCAACAAGAATGTCAATAAATACATCTTTTTCGATCATGTCTTTCTTTGAAATTTTAGTAGGATCGTTTGAACAAGACAAACTAAGAATCAATAGAATAATAGTAAGCAAGGAAGATTTTTTCATTTTTATTCAAAGATAGAAAATTTGGGAACTTGCTTATTTGATATCATTAAATTTATATCCAATCATTATCTCATGAGAGCCTGAATTGAATTTTCGAAGGTCGGAGGTTCCAATATCATAAGCATAACCAAAATAAAATTGTTCGTCATAAATATAACCGAGAAGTACAGAAATGGCATCTTTAAACCGATATGATAGTCCGCCCCAGGCCATTTCCTGCCATATTACTCTGGCGGTAAGATCAAATTGATAAGCTTTCGGAGCGGTACCTTTAATAATTATGGAAGGTTCTGCAACAAAATCACGGTTAATCTCATATTTATAGCCCCCGGTTAAATAGAAATGCCTTTTCAATTTATTTATCCCAACAGCTTCTTCAAGTAAATTTAATTTGTTATTGAATAACTGTGATACCGAAAGTCCGGCATACCATTCGTCTGCATAGGCATAAAAACCAACTCCGGCATCGGGAACATAAGCATTATAAACAACCGGCTGAATAACAAGATCCGAATTATCCTTAACGGTAAGTTGAGCTCCGTCTAGTTTGTATTGCATAAGTCCCAGTGAAATTCCGCCCGAAATTCTTATATCACGATTAATTTCAATATTGTATGCATAAGCCCCTGTTATTCCGGTTCTGCTTGTTGGCCCGGTTACATCGTTATATATGTATCCCCCATATCCCATGGGAAGCTTACCGTGTGGCCCATTAATACTCAGGGTATTTGTAAGAGGCGGATCAGCAAGGCCAACCCATTGAAACCGGTGATTAGAACTTATCTGATAGTAATCTTTTGTTCCTGCCAGAGCAGGATTGATCACAAAGTCATTAAACATATACTGAGTAAACTGGGGCGATTGCTGCGCGGATGTAATGGCAGATATCAGAAGAAATAAAAGGGATATATATATTATTTTTTTCATCTGTCTTTTTTATTAAAATTCACCGCTTAGTAACATCATTCAAATTATTTATTTCGTCGTGCTTTTTTCTATAATTTCATTTTATTATCGCACAATTGTTACGGGACCCGTTATTGGTGTTGCACCATAATAAGGTATTACAACAAAATAATAGGTTCCAATCGGGGCTTCTTTCCCTTTGTTTGTACCATCCCAGCGCTTGTCGTCGGTGTATCCCACTGAACTGAAGAATTTTACTCCCCATCTGTTATATACTTCCACAATAATATCGGGAAAAAATTGTGCATTTTCAATATCCCAGAATTCATTTATTCCGTCCCCGTTGGGTGAAAACGCATTATATACAATCAGATTTTCAATTAAACTTATGGTTATCGTGTCTTTGTCGTAACACCCGTCTTCCGTTAATCCGCTTACTATATATGTTGTTGTAGCCAGTGGTGAGATAACAGGACTGGCACTGGCCGTATCATCAACACCGGTGGCCGGTTCCCAAAGGTAAGTGAGATAAGGTCCTCCGGTTGTTGTCAATATAGCAGACTGCCCTTCAATAATCGAGGTATCATTCCCAGCGTTTAATCCAAGATTAGGGAAAACCGTGATGTTTATGGTGTCAATATCGTAACAATCGTTCAAACCTACTACTGTTAAATAGTAACTAATGCTTGTATCACTATCGAACACAGGATTTGATATATTCGGGTTACTCAATCCTGTTTCAGGAATCCAGGACATCACTGTACCCCCCTGTCCGTTTAAGATAATTGTTTCTCCAAAACATAAACTGGTATCGGCACCGGCATTTGCAGTTACATTCGTAATTCCGGGGATGTCGATGGTGTCTGTGGCTGTACAAAGATTAGCATCTGTTACGTTTAGCCAATATTTTCCGGCATCCAATCCGCTGATATTCCGGCTGGTGGCACCTGTCGACCAGTTATAGCTTACCGTTCCTGTAGCTCCGATTACAGTAATCTCTATTGCTCCGTCACCACTTAAGTTGCTGCATGTAGCAGGAGTTATATTACTGAAAATATCTAATGCCACGGGCTCTATCACTGTAATGGTATCACCAAAAAACCGTCCAACGGAATCTCTTGCAAAAATAATATAATCTCCACCCGGCAGATTCCCGAAAAGTCCTGCATCAGACCAGCTTGTGCTATCATCAATGCTATACTGAACAAAGCCCTGCGGATCGGTGGCAAGCATTTGAATTTGCCCGTCGTTCGTATTATTACAGCGTAAATGTGTAATACTTACAGTTACACTCAAGGCAGGTATCTGTTTTACTTCAACAGTAGTATCAAAAGTACATAAGTTCATGTCGCGAATAACCACATCATAAAAACCGGGAATCAGATCGTAATAATCGGTTTGACCTGAAAAAGATCCTCCCAAACCAGAAATATAAAATTCCAGTCCCCCGGTACCTCCCGTTGCGTTTGAAATATTTATGCTGCCTAAGTTTAATTCATCCAAAGCGTGTATTACACTTATATCAGCCGTAATTTCTGTGGGCTGAATAATGGTTAAAACAGAAGAGTTTAATTCACAATTATTCTGGTCACGGGCAAGTATGGTATAATCCCCACCTGGCATACCATTATATATTCCTGAAGATTGCCAGGATACTCCATTATCGACAGAATATTCTATGCTACCCGTTCCTCCGGTAATTTCATATTCCAATATCCCAACAGCATCGCCAAAACAAATTGCGCCTCCCGTTACAGTTTCAGTAACAATGGTTAAAGGAGAAGGGCTGACGAAACTAACAGTATCGATTCGTAATGTACATAAATTTGCATCCATTGCGCTTATATGGTATGTACCTGCATTAAGAGAAGTAAAATCGGATGTTCCTGAGTAACTGCCTCCATCATCTATACTATATTGAAATGGTCCCGTTCCACCTGAAAGGTAAATATGAATTTCAGCATTGGAATCTCCGGAGCATAAAATCTCACTTGTGGAAAGGGAATCAAGTATAATGGCAGGAGGCTCTGAAACACTTAAAGTATTACTTGTAATTGGACCGCAACCGGTCAGATCATCGACAGAAATTGTATAATCACCAACTGGCAAAGAGCCGAAAATCCCGCTTGCATTTGAAAGTGCAACTGGGTTGAGAGTATAAACATAAGGACCAGTACCTCCACTAACAGTAATGCTTACTTCACCATCTGAAACACCGGAGCAACTTGCGTCTGATGCCGATTCTGAATCAATGCTAATTGGAGCCGGCTCAGTAATGATTACACTTGAATCGATCCGACAGCCACTTGCATCTTCGGCACTCACATCATAAGTACCCGCTAATAATAAATCAAAATAACCGGTTGGCTGAAGTCCGGAAAGATCGAGTTCATATTGAAATCCACCGACACCCCCTGAGGCAGAAGCATCTATAATTCCATTGTTATCACCCGGGCACCCTGTAACATGGCTAAGGTCAACATTTGTAAATGTAATTTCCAGGGGTTCGAGTATGGTTTCAAAACTGTCCACCTGGCAATTATTGTCGTCTATTAGGCTTAAAGTATGAAGTCCTCCGGATAATGAAGTAAAAATACCGCTGGTGTTTCTGGATCCGTTATCAATTTCAAAATATCTTGTTCCGGTTCCGCCGATTCCCTCTATGGCAATCTGTCCGTTAGCATCTCCAAAACAACCAATTACATCCAGATGACTAATACTTGTTATTTTCAAGGCTGGTGGCTGACTGATAAGAAGCAAACTTCCAGTGGTTTCACAATCGTTAGCATCCTTTACTTTTACCTGATAGCTATCCGAAGGGAGAAATTGAAAATCGGGTGTGGTTACATAATTGAGGCCATTGTCGATCGAATAATAATAAGGTTCAACTCCGCCAGAAACAGAAAGAATTCGTATTTCTCCAAAACTATCCCCATAACAGATATTATTAACACTACTGTTTATTTCGCTGTTTATTTTCAGTTCCTCCGGTTCATCTATAGTTATAATATCACTTTTCAAACATCCCTTAGCATCTTTTACCCAGATTGTATAATTGTTTTTTGACAGACCTGAGAATACATTTGAAGCCTGATAAACAATGCCATTTTTGGAATATGAATAGGGCAGGGTGCCTCCTGTCGCTGTTACAGTAATGGTTCCATTTGAGAGTCCGTTGCATGGGATATCTGTTTTAGCAAGCGAAATACCTAAAACAGGTGGCTCATTTATAGTTATAATATCTGTAAATACCTCAGAACATAATTCCGAATCGGTAACAGTAATACTGTATGTGTTGGGTCCCAGGCTTGTAAATACTCCTGTAGTATTAGAAGTTCCTCCTGGCGTAATTTCATAGGAATAAGGGCCGGTACCTCCGGCAGCTGTTACTGAGATGCTTCCATTATTGTTTCCAAAACAAGTGATATCTGTAGATGAAATAAGAGGGAGAGTAATTATGGCCGGCTCAGTAATATTGAAATTGGAGCTCACATCTGCAGGACAAGCATTATCATCGGTAACGCTTACGGAATATACATTTGGAGAAAGTCCGGTGAAAACGCCGTTGTCAATCTGAGTTGAGGCAACCGGATTCAAAGTATAATGAAGAGATCCGGTTCCACCAACGGCAGTAACAGAAACACTTCCGTCGTTGCTGCCATTACAGCTGATATCGGTTTCTGCTTCAGATGTTATGCTTACAGGATCGGGATTATCGATAATAATGGCTCCTGAAACAGCCTCAGGACAACCCATTGGATCGCTCACATTCACAAAATAAGTGCCGGCTGCAATTCCTGTAAAGTCACCGGTAGGTTTAACCTGTATGGCACCCGGATTAAGGGTATAGGTGAGGGGAGCATTACCCCCGGTAGCGGTAACTGTAATGGTACCGTCGTTGTCGTTATTGCAGAGGATATCGGTAAAATTGGTTGAGGTGATGGAAATTATTCCCGGTTCAACAATGGTAAAATTATTGCTGATAACCGGACCGCATAACTCACTGTCGGTAAGACTTACGGAATACGTTCCGGGAACAAGTCCGGGGAAGAATCCTGTGGCATTGGTAACACCTCCCGGATTCAGAGTATATGAATAAGGGCCGGTGCCACCGGCAGCCGTAACAGCTAC